>CAMCQT010000001.1:0-62500 GCA_945877125.1 Candidatus Brevifilum fermentans
CAGCCGAAGCCGTGAATCTGGCGTATGCCCAATTCCGCGGCAAGCGCAAAAAGATTGTCCTCTCGCCCAGTTTGCATCCGCAGTATCGTGAAGTGATTCGCACGTACACCCAAGGCTTGGAACTGGAAAAAGTCGGGGACGACGAATCAGCCGACCTCGAAGCAGGTCCCGAGTCATTAATGTCGCTCGTGGATGAAAGCACCATGCTCGTCGTCGTCCAGTATCCAGATTTCTTCGGACGCATCTACGATTACACAAAACTCATCGAAGACGCCCACGCAAAAGGCTCGCTGGTTTGCATCGTTGCGAATCCCACCGCGCTGATCATGCTCAAGACTCCCGCCGAAATGGGCGCGGATATTGTCGTCGGCGAAGCACAACCGTTTGGCATTCCGCTTTGGTTTGGCGGACCCTACCTCGGATTCTTCACCACCAAAAAATCCTACATTCACAAAATGGCTGGACGCCTGATCGGCGAAACCGTTGACAATCGCGGACAACGCTCGTACGTTCTAACTCTCACCGCGCGCGAACAACACATCAAACGCGAACGCGCCACATCCAACATTTGTAGCAACCAAGGTTTGCTTGCGCTGGCATCCGCAGTTTACATGTCTACGCTTGGCAAGACTGGCTTGCAGCAGGTTGCGAATCTTTGCTATCAAAAGGCGCATTACGCCGCCGCCGAACTGAGCAAGATTGACGGCTTTGGTCTGTGCTTCAACGACACGTTCTTCCATGAGTTTGTGTTGTGCTGTCCCCAGCCCGCCAGCGAGGTCAACGAATATTTGCTCGACCACGGCATCCTCGGCGGCTACGACCTCGGACAGGATTATCCATCGCTTGCGAATCATCTTCTGATCGCTGTGACCGAAATGAACAGCAAAGAAGAAATTGACACGCTCGTGGAAATTCTAAAGGAGATGGAATAATGGCTACCATTGTTGAACCAACCATCTTTGAACTTTCGTCCCCAGGGCGACTCGGCGTAACCATGCCCGCATCAGACGTACCCGAAACTGGTCTGCCTCCCAAGCATTTGCTACGCTCTGAGTTCCCCATGCCCGAACTCGCCGAAGTAGACGTTGTTCGCCATTACATGAAACTCAGCAAATTCAACTACAGCGTGGATGATGGTTTCTATCCTTTGGGTTCCTGCACCATGAAATACAACCCGAAGATCAACGAAGACACCTGCCGTCTGCCTGGCTTCCTCTACACCCATCCATTACAACCGATCGAAACCGTGCAAGGCAATTTGGTTTTGATGTTTGAATTGCAGGAATGGCTGAAAGAAATCAGCGGATTTGTTGGCGTGACACTTCAACCCGCCGCTGGCGCACACGGAGAATTTACTGGCGTGCTGATGATGGCGGCGTATCACAAATCACGCGGCGACAGCAAGCGCACCAAGATGCTCATCCCCGATGCCGCGCATGGCACCAACCCCGCCTCGGCTGGCATGATGGGTTTCAGCGTTGTCACCATCCCATCGGATGCGCGCGGCAACGTAGACCTGAAAGCCCTCGCCGCCGCCTGTGACGATACTGTCGTTGGCATGATGCTGACCAATCCCAACACGCTTGGCATGTTCGATGAACACATCGAAGAGGTTGTGAAGTTGGTCAAGGATTGCGGCGGCTTGATGTACGGCGACGGCGCGAACCTGAACGCCCTGCTCGGCATTGTCCGCCCTGGCGACCTCGGCTTCGACGTGATGCACTTCAACCTGCACAAGACCTTCGCTGTCCCCCACGGCGGCGGCGGACCTGGCTCTGGTCCTGTCGGCGTCAGCGAACGCCTGTTGGATTTCCTCCCATCTCCATTGGTTGGAATTATCGAGGAAGGTGATGACAGCATCGAACCGCTCTACGGCTTTGTCACCCCCAAGCAATCCATCGGACGCATGAAAGCCTTCCACGGTCACTTTGGTGGCGGACTTGTCCGCGCGTACACTTATATTTCCATGCACGGACCCGACGGATTGAAAGCGATTTCGCAGTACGCAGTACTCAACGCCAACTATCTGCAAGCAAAACTGCGCAGCACATACACCATCCCGTATGACCGCATCTGTATGCATGAATTCGTGATGGAAGGACGCTTTGAAGGCAGTGATGTCCGCGCGCTGGACATTGCGAAGCGGCTGATGGATTACAAATTCCACCCGCCGACGAACTACTTCCCGCTGATTGTCCACGAAGCGCTGATGATCGAACCGACCGAGACCGAGAACAAGGACACGCTGGACAAATTCGCCGACGCCTTGATCAAGATCGCGGAAGAAGCCAAGTCCCAGCCTGAGCTGCTCCACAACGCGCCACACACCACTCCTTTCGGAAGAATGGATGAAGTGAAAGCCGCGAGAGAATTGGTTCTATGCTGTTGGCTGCCAGAGGGGTATAACGAAGAGTAAGAAGTGAGAAGTGAGAAGTAAAAAGTAAGAAGTAAAAAGTAAGAAGTTAAGCCTCAGAGAATTTTATTTCTCTGAGGCTTTTGAATCTTCGAGTTACAAGTATCACTAGACCATTTGGCACGCACGCGACGGGTTATAATATCTGAAATACATCGTCCATTTTTCCGAGATAAAATCAAATGCCCATCATTACATCAAACCACAAAGATTTGTTCCGCACTCCCACCACAGAAGACAAGTTGAACCTCTTTCAGTTATTGCTGGATGCGCACGAGTTAACGGTCAACCTGTCTCTGGCTTTATTGAAGATCATCCATCGGGAATTAAAAAGCGACCAGTTTCGTGACCGCTCTGTGTACAAGCATTACGCCGAGGCAATTGAGTCCCTGCGTTATCACATGCTGGATACATTTCAACTGGTGGTAGCCGCTTGGAAACATTATCAGTCCGCATCCAAGACCCCTGTGGAGTGGTTTCCTGATGATGGTCCAAAAGGGTAGCAGAGTCGAAATCCACGCCTGGGCTAGTTGTGAATGACATCTGAACTTCCCATCCTTCCCTTTGCATCACAATCAAAATGGACAGACTGGCTCGCCAAACAGCATGATAAATCCGCTGGCGTGTGGCTGAAACTATCCAAAAAGGATTCTGGCGTCCCATCTGTCACATATGCAGAGGCTCTTGAAGTGGCTTTGTGCTATGGCTGGATCGACGGTCAGAAAAATAGTTTTGACGAAAAATACTTCCTGCAAAAATTCACACCGCGCCGACCGAAAAGCATCTGGTCAAAGATCAATGTTGAGAAAGTGGAGCGCCTAATCGCCAGCGGACAAATGAAACCCGCAGGTCTAAAAGCCATCGAAGCCGCCAAAGCGGACGGACGCTGGGAACAAGCCTACGCCTCACAAAAGAATATTTCCGTGTCAGAGGATTTCCAGTCCGCGCTGGACAAAAACGAGAAAGCTAAAGCCTTCTTCGAGACACTCAACAGCGCGAACCGATATGCGTTTTTATTCAGAATTGAAACCGCCAAAAAAGCAGAGACACGCGCAAAACGAATCCAGCAGTTTGTGGAAATGCTGGAAAAGAGTGAGAAGTTTCATCCATAACTAATCAAGAAATAAGCAACCAAAAAGGGCTGTCAAGATCAAACCTTGACAGCCCTTTTTGGTAAGCTGTTATGCAAACTCAAGAAAATGCGGCGGCGCATATAAGAGACGTTTCCGCATCGGTTCAGGCGATTGTGTTTCACATAGAACCCGCAGGCGCTTCATGGTTACCGCGGATTCCAGCAGGAAGAACGGCTCTGCAAGTGGGCCAATTTCTTTTGTCCATTCAGGCGGTTTTTGTTCATTGCGATTGGCAAGCAACTCAGCAAGCGCGGCGCTCATCGCGAGCAGACGCGGCTCCCTTGTGGATGGACGCGGCATTCTGCTGAAATTTGTTTTCGCTCGCGATAAATCCTGCACCAAACTGCGTAATTTGAGATGGTCGCGCGTCAATGCGGCTTGCGCAAGTTGTTCAATCTGTTCCATACAAAGACTCCCATAAATCCAAAAACGCATATTGAGCAGTAAGTTCATCGCCTTTTACGAGAAAAAGTTCAAGGCTTTGCCATACTTCATCGCGCTCGCGCCCATGGACAACTTCCTCCAACAGTCGCCGCGCGTCAGAAATATCAACATCATCACGCCATGCGGATAATTTCATTGCAAGCAATTGTTCAAAGGATGGCGCACGCGCTTCAATACCAGCGGATTGAAATACAACAGGACCGTCACTGATCCCAACCAAATATCCTTTTGCGCCATCGTTCAGCCAATCCTCGGGCCAGTCATGTTCTTCAGCAACTTGTTTCGCCAACTCACGGACTAAACGCGCTTCACGTGGCGCAAGGATGACAGCATCCACATCACGTGTGGAAGGGCGGGCATCAAATCGAAGAACCATCACCGCGCCGCCGACCAGAGTCAGTTGGATGTATAATCCTTTTGCCTGTGCAAGTTCGCCAAGGCGTTTCAAGCCTTCTTCAATTTCGTCACGTGTAAAAATTGCCATAACTTTATTTTACACCACAAGACGTATCACATTCTTCACACAAAAAGCGAATCCAGCAGTTTGTGGAAATGCTGGAGAAGAACGAGAAGTTTCATTCGTAAAGAAATCAATAATGCCTAACAATTCTTTTCCCCGAATAGAAATTAACCCCGCAGTAATGCTTGGTAAGCCTGTCATCAAAGGGTCTCGCATTTCCGTTTCTCTGATTCTCGAAAAATTGGAGGCGGGCGAATCCATTGAGCAGATACTGGATGCCCACCCACGATTAACAAGAGAAGATATTCAAGCTGCGATTGAATATTCTCGTGAGACAAACATGAAAGTTGTAAAAGATACTTTTGGCTTTTGGGATAACGCTCTTGATGATAAAGATTGGAACAACGCTTGATTTCTTGAGGGTCGAGTCGGCTTCAGCCGACTTCCACGAACTGAGGCAGGGATTTATCCCGCCGAATCCCCAAGCAAAACGAATTCAACAATTTGTAGAAACTCTTTGCCAATACACTTATCTCACAGAATGAATTAACATCGCAGGAAAGAGATCAAAAATCATGAGAAACACATCAAAATATATTGTCACGCTCTTGATCGCAGCATTCTTTGCTACCGCTTGCGCCTCCACGCCAACATCAACGCCAACGCCTGAACCGCCTGTTTTAGTGTACCTAAACGATTTACAGCCAAGTTCAGTATCCATCGGATACAGCGAGTTGGGACGCGGAGTAAATCCCTTTACAGAAGCGCCCTTAATAGCGGGCAAACCGATTACGGCACACGCCATGACATATTCTGAAGGGTTATTTGCCCACGCGCCTTCTCAAATTGAATATAAACTGAATGGAGAGTATTCCAGCATATCGGGTTATGCTTTAATGCACGATGGAATGGAGTGCGGCAATGGGGCAAAGTTTAGCATTTTGGCAGACAAAAATGAAATTTATACAAGCCCCGCATTAACCTACATTTCCGAGCCTGCCGCCTTTAATGTTGATTTGAGCGGAGTCCAAACCCTGATCCTGAAAGTGGATTCTTTATCCAGTCAGGATTGCGACTGGAGCGTTTGGGGCGACCCTGTACTGACGAAAGGGTATCGAGATGTTGTGGCGGTTGAAAGCACACCAACGGCTTTACCCAGCGCAACCTTCACTCCCTCCCCCACTTTTACCCCAACACCGATTCCTGTCAGCATAAAAGACGCAATTGCACAAGGGACCTTTTCCGAAATAAAGGTTTTTGGGAAAGGAACCATCCAACAAAGCACCTTTTCTCCAGATGGCTCTATATTTATTGCAGTTGCCTCACGCGGAATTTATATATACGGCACAAAAGATTGGCAGGAAATCAAATATATTCCCGCCTCTGTTGAAAAAATAGTTAATGCAATTGATATTTCTGCTGACGGGAAAATTTTTGCTGTCGGTGATTCTGCTGGCAATGTAACTTTCTGGAATACCAAGACGTGGGAAATATTAAAAAGCATAAAAGCTTGCGAGGGACAGGTTACTAGCTTAAAGATATCACCAGACGGGTTGAATTTTGTTACCGTCGAAGACAATAAGTTAATAAGCACTTGGGATTTAAACAGCGGTATTCTGATTGTTTCGCGCGAACAAGAAGAAAAGATAGATACTGTTTATTATTCCTCAGACAGTCAATGGGTGTTGACATCTGCAAATAAAAACTTTTTTGTCCGAAAAACCTCAAATCTTGAAATTGCAAACAGGGCTGGTTCTACTTTAGGGTCTTTTTGCAAGTCTTGCAGCTATGCAGTATCTCCATTCACAAATCTACTTGCATCCATGAGCCAAGAAACAATATTCATACAGGATATAAACGCCCGAAAAAATTTAGCAAAGTTAGAAACTGAATACTCATGGCCTGAATATTTATATATTACCGATGTCGTTTTTATTGACAAAAATCTATTAGCCATAAAAAGTGAAAATACCGAGTTTGTCTCTTTAGTAGACCTTGAAACCTCCCTTATAAGAAAAATATCAGTCAGCGAATTTTCCAAGATTACTAAAAACAACCCGCTTGCATACAATATTACAAAGAAAAAAGAGGTTCAATCGCTTGGTTTTGAACCAGAACTTACATATATTCCGAACTCCATTACATCCAACGGCGAAGTTCTTATTTTGCGAGGAATAAACGGGGCACCTGACATCAATGCAAAGAAACTATGGCAAGAAGATACGAACATCAAATCCATGGAAATAGGCGCAGGTTATTTTGCAGATTGGACGATGAGAGACGAGAATCTTGTTGCAGTTAAGTGGAAAGGTGATGAAAAGCAAGGAAGTTTTGCAATTTTGGAGATTAAGCTAAATGACATGAGCGTTCTTTCAGAGACGCGCTTTAAATATGATGTCAAGAACGCAATTGAGGCAGTGGCTCTTTCCCCCGATGGCGCGTTGTTGGTGGCAGGTTCAGTAGATGGCACTCTCTATTTATGGGACATAAATAAAAAAACACAAATCACTATTCCCAACGCTCATAAAAAGACAACGGTGAAGTTTGCAATGACTTTCGCCTTTAGCCAAATATTATTTTCTCCCGATGGTTCTTTGGTTGCCACTTATGGAACAGACCCGACAGTAAAAGTATGGAGTGTTCAAGATGGAAGGGAAATAACTTCCATCTTGAACACTGAATTTGCAAGTATTATCTTTTCTCCGGACAGTAAATTTCTCTTTTACGCGAAAAAAGATGGTGTCCATAAAAAAGCGATTTATGGAAACAGCGACGAAATTGTGCTGAACGGAAATTCACCCGAGGAATATTTATCATTGCTAAAATTTTCTCCTGATGGAAGCCTATTATTTGGCAGAGGATCAGATACGACATCAAGAATTAAGGTTTGGTCTATTGCAGATCAAAGTTTATTAACAGATATACCGCTATTTGACGGGGCTTCTGCTATAACCCTCAGTCCAGACGAAACGATGTTATATATTGCCACTCGTGACGGAATCGTTACTGCATGGGGTCACGCCCCACAAAAATAATAATAGACCCCGTTTATTTCCTGTTCGATATTTCAATGCCCTAAAAACAGTGCAAGCAAATTATTGGAGAGACCATGACAATCCCTGAAATTCTCGACACCCTAACCTACGGACCCGCTCCCGAAGCGTCCAAACCCGCTTTGGATTGGATCGCTGCGCACAACGGCAAATTCCAACTTTTTATCAACAACGAATGGCGCGACCCATCCACGAAGGAATGGTATCCGACCATCAACCCTGCCACCAAGCAAAAACTGGCGGATGTAGCCAAAGCCAGTGAAGACGATGTGCAGGACGCGGTCAAAGCGGCGCGAAAAGCCTTCCGAAGCTGGAGCCAGCTATCGGGTCATGCAAGGGCGCGTTATCTGTACGCCATCGCCCGTCAGATCCAAAAACATTCGCGGCTGTTCGCCGTCCTCGAAACCATGGACAACGGCAAGCCGATCCGCGAGACTCGCGACATCGACATCCCGCTCGTCGCCCGCCACTTTTATTATCATGCGGGCTGGGCGCAGATCATGTCCACCGAACTGCGCGGCTACGAACCAGTCGGCGTCGTCGGGCAGATCATCCCGTGGAACTTCCCGATGCTGATGCTCTCGTGGAAGGTCGCGCCCGCGCTGGCGATGGGCAACACGGTGGTCTTGAAACCCGCTGGATTCACCTCGCTGACCGCGTTACTGTTCGCCGAAATTTGCGGAAAGATTTTGCCGCCTGGCGTGTTCAACGTGCTGACGGGCGAAGGCAGAAAGATGGGCATGGCGCTGGTCAATGCGGATGTGGATAAGATTGCCTTCACGGGTTCGACGGACGTTGGGCGGACTCTGCGCAAGGCGACGGCTGGCACGCCGAAAAAGATTTCCCTTGAGCTGGGTGGAAAGTCCCCGTTCATTGTCTTCGACGACGCAGATCTGGATTCCGCGGTTGAAGGCGTGGTGGACGCGATCTGGTTCAATCAAGGTCAGGTCTGCTGTGCGGGTTCGCGCCTGCTGGTGCAGGAAGGCGTGGCAGAAAAAATGTATTCCAAGTTAAAGGCTCGCATGGAAAAATTGCGCGTCGGCGACCCACTCGATAAAACTACAGACGTTGGCGCAATCGTTTCACCTTCACAAAAAGAGACGATTGATTCGTACGTTCAAAAAGGCAAAGAAGAAGGCGCGGACATTTTCCAACCATCCACGCCCTGCCCTACTGACGGCTACTACTACCCGCCAACTTTGTGCATGAACGTCGCGCCTGCATCCACCATCGCACAGGAAGAAATCTTCGGACCCGTCCTTGCCGCGATGACTTTCCGCACTCCTGAAGAAGCAGTAAAGTTAGCCAACAACACGCGTTATGGTCTCGCCGCATCCATCTGGAGCGAAGATATCAATTTAGCATTGGACATCGCCACACAAGTCAAAGCTGGCTCGGTATGGATCAACTCAACAAATCTATTCGATGCCGCATCTGGATTTGGCGGATATAGAGAGTCTGGCTTTGGTAGAGAGGGTGGGAAAGAAGGGTTGTGGGAATACGTGAAGAAAACAAAGGATGAAGGCGGAAGGATGAGGGATGAAAAAAAGCCAAAGGCGAAGAAAAAACTTGCTGGCAACGGCATTCATCCTTCATCCTTCATAATTCATCCTTCGATTGACCGCACCGCCAAACTATTCATCAACGGCAAACAAGCCCGCCCCGACAGCGGATATTCGATTGAAGTATTTGACGTGAGCGGAAACCTGATCGGCGAAGTGGGACAAGGCAGCCGCAAGGATATTCGCAACGCAGTCGAAGCCGCGCGTGGAGTTGCGGACAAATGGTCAAAGACCACAGGTCACAGCCGCGCACAGATTTTGTATTACCTCGGCGAAAATCTCTCCGCCCGCAGTGATGACTTTGCAAAAAGAATTTCTCAGCAAACAGGTGTAGATGTTGAATCCGCGAATCAGGAAGTGGAAGCAAGTATCTCCGCCTTGTTCACCGCCGCCGCCTGGGCAGATAAATATGACGGCGCGGTTCACAACACGCCAATCCGCAATGTGACAATTGCCATACCCGAAGCCATCGGCGTGATGGGCATTCTTCTGCCTGATGACAATTCATTGCTGGCGCTTTGCACGTTAGCCGCATCCGCTCTGGCGATGGGAAATGTCCTCGTCGTCGTCCCCTCTCAAACGTCGCCGCTGACCGCGACAGATTTCTATCAAGTTTTGGAAACATCCGATGTCCCCGCTGGCACGTTCAACATCGTCACAGGCGGACGGGATGAACTTGCCAAGACTCTCTCGGAACACGATGACGTGGATGTGGTCTGGTACGCGGGTTCGCCCGAAGGACAGAAAGCCGTGCAATTGGCTTCGGTTGGAAATATGAAGCAAACCTGGGTCATGCCCATCACAGGTGAGTTGCCTGAGATGGATGAGATTTTGCGACACAGCACACAAGTAAAAAATATCTGGGTTCCGTACGGCGGATAGGTCACGTTTTCAACGTGACCTACCGTAACCATTTCAAATTATCGGTGTCTCATCATACGTGACAGTCGCCTTCGCCAGTGACTGTCACGTTTATTATTCAACTCGGAGGAGAAGCATGAAAAAATTAGGCAAGTTTCTAGGCAGAGGACTGATGCTGATCGTCATCCTCGCGCTGATCGTCGCATCAGGCGGATTGTTCTACTTCAAGAGTTACCTGCCGGACACCGTCGCGCACAAATCCTTCCCGCAAATTGACGGGGAGATTCAACTTGACGGGCTGGACGGCACGGTAGACATCTACCGCGACGGCATGGGAACCCCGCACATTTACGCCGCGACCACGCATGACCTGTTCTTCGCGCAGGGCTACGTCCACGCGCAAGATCGGTTTTGGCAGATGGACTCGTGGCGGCACATTGGCTCTGGCACGCTCTCGGAGATGTTCGGCAGCGGGCAAGTGAAAACCGACTCCTTCCTCCGCACCCTCGGCTGGAAACGGGTGGCGGAACAGGAATGGGAGCAACTCGCCCCCGACGCGCAAAAACTCCTGCTGGCATACACCGACGGAGTCAATGCCTATCTCAAAGACCACACCGACACAGCCGTCAGCTTGGAGTACGCCGTTCTGGGACTGCTCAGCCCCGATTACAAAATCGAGCCGTGGACTCCGATCAACTCGCTGACCTGGGGCAAAGCCATGGCTTGGGACTTGGGCGGCAACATGGACGACGAAATCGAACGCGCCATCCTGCTCAAAACCCTCAGCCCCGAACAACTGTCGGAGGTCTTCCCCGAATATCCGTCGGATTATCCGGTGATTGTTCCAGAGATTGGGGAGAATGCGGCACAAGTCGAAGGTCAAAGGTCAAAGGTCTCAACCGACTTTCGACTTTCGACCTTTGACTACGAATCCATCGCCAACAAACTCGACCTGCTCACCGCCGTCCTCGGTCCCACCGGCAGCGGAATCGGCTCGAACAGTTGGGCGGTTTCGGGCGACCTGACAACCAGCGGCAAACCCCTGCTCGCCAACGACATGCACCTCGGAATTCAAATGCCGTCCATCTGGTATCAGGTTGCATTGCACTGCGCGCCGAAATCTGACGCCTGCCCATTTGAAGTGACTGGCTTCTCATTTGCTGGCGTGCCCGGCATTGTCGCGGGACATAACGACCGCCTTGCCTGGGCATTCACAAACCTCGGTCCCGACGTGCAAGACCTCTTTATCGAAAAGGTCAATCCCGAAAACCCAAATCAATACGAAGTGGACGGCGAATGGGTAGACTTTGAAACCCGCACCGAAACCCTCAATGTAGTCGGCAGCGACGCGGTTGAAATCACCATCCGCGCCTCGCGGCATGGACCCATCATCTCCGAGACCTACGGCGCACTCAAAGATGAGGTAGACCCCAAAGACCCCGAAGCAATTCCGTTCAAAGATGAGGCGGGCGTGGAGCTTCCCGAAAATTACGTCATCGCCCTCTCGTGGACGGCGCTGACTCCCAACACGCCCTTCGAGGCAATCTGGGGATTCAATCGCGCCCAAAACTGGGACGAGTTCCGCGAGGCGGCGCGCATGTGGTCTGTCCCCGCCCAAAACCTGCTCTACGCCGATGTGGATGGCAACATCGGCTACCAGACGCCGGGCGCAATTCCCATCCGCAAGAATGGCGATGGAACCCTGCCCGTCCCTGGCTGGACGAGCGAATATGACTGGACTGGCATGATCCCATTTGAAGAACTGCCCTACGTCCTCAACCCCCAAAGCGGATTCATCGCCACCGCCAACAACCAAGCCAACCCGCGCGATTATCCCTACCTCATCACCAAAGATTGGGATTACGGTCAACGCGCCGCGCGCATTGTCGACATGATTGAATCCGCGCCCGGCAAAATCGATATTGCCTACTTCCAACAAATGCATGGCGACTCGAAGAGCCTGAACGCCGAAGTCCTCGTGCCGATTCTGCTCACGGTCAAACTCGACCCGGGGTTGGATACCGTCCGAGAGCAGTTTCTCAGCGAATGGGATTACCAGGAAACCGCCGATTTATCGGCAACCGTTCTATTTGAAGTCTTCTGGTCGAATTTACTGGTGGATACATTTGCCGATGACCTGCCCGAATCCTACCTGCCCAAAGGCGGATCACGCTGGTACGTGGTCATGCGAAATTTAGTTGATCAACCCGAAAGCCCCTGGTGGGACGACAAATCCACCGCCGACAAAGTAGAAACCCGCGATGACATTTTCGCCAAAGCCTTCGCCGAGGCAGTCAAGTGCGAAGTCTGCGCGGATCAATTCGGCAGCGACATCAGCCAGTGGAAGTGGGGCGAACTGCACACCGCCACCTTCCGCAACCAGACGCTGGGAAACGCGGGCATCAGCCTGATCGAAGACCTGTTCAATCGCGGACCCTACATCACCGGCGGCGGAGAGAGCATCGTCAACGCCACAGGCTGGGTTGTAGGCGAATCCTTCGAAGTGGACTGGCTACCCTCCGAACGCGAGATCGTAGACTTGAGCAACCTCGACGCCTCCCTCGCCCTGCACACCACCGGACAGTCGGGTCACGCCTACAACAAGCATTACGATGACATGGCTCCCTTGTGGGCAAAGGTCGAATACTATCCCATGTGGTGGGAGCAGGAATCCGTCATCAAAGATAGCGAAGGGCATTTGAAATTAGTTCCGTAATTGAGTAAAAAGTGAGAAGTAAAAAGTAGGTCACGCTTGCAGCGTGACGAATTTGGAGAATCAAAAAGGAGACAGTCACTTGCGAAGTGACTGTCTCCTTTGCGAAAAGTGTGCGTCGCACTTTTCGCGCTCAGTAGTGCTTCTCAATCCCGCCAAAACCAAACACCCTATTCTTCTCCGTCATCTGGATAAAATGTCTCAGGCGCTTTTGGAATTCGTCGGGACGGTTGCGCGCCCCGTCGACAAAGGCGATTCGAATCCGTATGTATGCGTCTGAAAACTTTTGAAAGTTTTTCCAAGCTTCATCATTGGCTTTTATGGCTTGTAAAATATCAGGTGGGATGACGAACTCTTCGTTCAACACATCATCCAGAGTCTCAACCACTTCCTTAATCACTTTTTTCTGCGCCACCAAACTCCGTAGACGCTCGATGTTGGCTTGCGAATATTTGGCTTTCGGTTTTCGCGGCGAAAAGCGTTGGACAGTTCGTTCCTCGTCCAAGGTTTTGACGATGCTATCAATCCAACCAAAGCAGAGGGCTTCCTCTACCGCGTCGTTGTATTCGATACGCGGATTACCTGTCTCCTTTTTGTAGTAGACCAGCCAGATTTCCTTTTCAGTTTTGTAGTTCTTCTTTAGCCAGTCTCGCCAATCTTTTGGATTTGTTACGTGAAGTGTTTGGGTAATTTCCATTTTGAATTATGAAACCTTATACTTGCTCTGCACAAAACCATTCTTGAACGACTGTGATTTCACCAACTCCAGTTTTACATCTTTTTCCAAATTCCCAAACAACGGCAGACCTTCTCCGAGCAGAATGGGAATGGTAGTGATGGTCATTTCATCCACAAGGAATTCACGCAGAAAGCGTTGAATGGTCACGCCGCCGTCGAGGTAAATGCCTTTCGCGCCGCGTCTGCCCATTTCGTGAATCAACTCACGGGGAGATAAATGCAGCGCCTCCACTTTATCTGCAAGTTCAGGCGGAATATCCAAATCCCTGCTGGTGAGCACGATCACTTTTTTATCGTAAGGCCAGCCGCCGAAGGTGAGAACTTTTTCAAACGTATTTCTGCCCATCACGATATGGTCAATGGTTGACATGAACTCGGCGTACCCAAAATCCTCGTCACCCTCTTTGCCTGGGGGCAGCCAGTCCAGGTCACCGTTTTTGCGGGCGATAAAACCATCGAGGCTGGCGGCTATGTACACGGAAATTTTTATGGTCATGGGTTTTCTCTTTTTATTTTTCAGTAAATAAAATTCCGAAGCAAACACTTCGGAATTTTATTTTATATTCAATTGTAATTATGTTCAATCCCACAAGTTAGTTGGAGTGGATCAACATGACGGGGATATGCGAAAGATGCACAACCCGATCTGCCACACTGCCCAGCAGCCAGCGTTGGATTCCAGAACGTCCGTGAGTAGCCATGGCGATCATATCGGCATGGGTTTCTTCAGCAACGTCCAAAATTACGTCTGGAGTTGAGCCGTCACGCGTTATGCCTGTCACCTTGACACCAGTCATCTTCAACTTGGAAACTTTTGCCTTCATGTAGCTTTGAGCCTCTTTCTCAATCATTTTTATAATATTGTTGCCTTCAGCGGGGTTGTGAGCAAAGAGATACCGAGCGGGCGTCACTGCTACACGCAAAAGGATAATTTCCGCGCCTTCAGATTTTGCCAGGGACTCTGCATGACTAAGCGCCTCCTCTGCGAACTGTGAGCCGTCAAGAGGGACGAGAATTTTCTTGTACATGACACATCTCCTTTTTATATATGAAGAAAATAAAAAAGGCCGTGCGAACAAGTCCATATATACTTTAGCAAAATATGGGGAAAGTTTCAAGCATAAATGCACTTAATAACGGTGCGGGGTTTTCCAAATAACTGCCAGGAATGCAAAAGTAATGACCCCAACGTAACTAAAGAAAAAATCCACCAGGTCAAAGGTACGGGCGGGGAAGAATTGCTGCGAAAATTCTTCGAGAAAAATGAGCAGGGCTAGAACCAAGCCGATTGAAAGTGCCAACCAGCCTCGGGGTTGGGCAGGAAACGAGGAGAGAAGTGCGCGGGTGAGGAAAAAGTTCAACAGTCCAAAAAGGATGAAGTGTCCGACTTTGTCCCCATTCGGAAAATCATAGATCGCGCGTATCGAATGCGGCAGGTTTCCGCTATCTACAAGGATAATAACGGCGATGACAAAAACAAGAAAAAGCGCGCTGATATATTTCATAAAAAACGGGTCGGGGTTTTAGCCCGACCCGAAAACTTACCTATTTGAAGATTAGATTATGCCGGCGTCTTTTCAGCCTTTGCTTCGCGGCGAGCCTTCCACCATTCAAACACCATCGGCAGGACTGAGATCAAAATGATGACGATGATCACATATTCAAAATTATGGCGCACGAACGGAATATTACCGAAGAAGTATCCCGCCACGGTAAAAAGCGCCACCCACGTAATACCGCCGATAAAGTTATAGGTAATGAAATAGCCATACGACATTTTGCCAATGCCCGCCACGAACGGAGCGAAGGTACGCACGATGGGAACGAAACGCGCAAGGAAGATGGCAATGCCGCCGTGCTTTTCGAAGAAGGCGTGCGTCTTTTCCAAATATTCCTTTTTGATCCATTTTATATTGTAGGCGCGCTCACCCAAATAATGCCCGATGGAATAATTTACCGTGTCGCCAAGAACTGCGGCAACCATCAAGAGCCCAAGCAAATACCAAAGATTCAACGAACCGAGCGCGGCAAACGTACCCGCCGCGAACAACAACGAATCGCCGGGCAGGAAGGGCATGATCACCAAACCCGTTTCGACGAAGATGACCGCGAACAAAATGCCGTATGTCCATGCACCATATTGGGTGATGATGGTATCCAAATATGTGTCCAAATGCAGGAACAGATCGATCAGAAATTTTACAACTTCCATGTTTTATTTTCCTCTTTCAAAATTTATTACGTCAAGGCTTTTGAAGTCTTTCAGCCAATGGGCGCAGATTATACACCGCTTTCATTTGTCTTTTCTATTCGGCTCAGCCACTCACCCAGCGCCAAAAACGCCGCACTCCCGATCACCCCCATGCCAAGATCGAGCGCGCCAAACATAAGAAAATGCCAGCCGCGCCAGTCGCTGATCCATTGCCCAACAGCAAAACCCAATGTGCTCAACCCAAAATACAAAAGCAAACGCCAGCCGCTTCCGCCGCGCAAAATATGGAATAGCACGCCGCAAAGCAAAGCGATCAATAAGGCAAAGAGGAGGGTTGGGAGGGTCATGGGGGGAAGGATGAACGCTTCGCGTGAAGGATGAAGGATGAAAAATTACGCCGTAATCTACGTAACAACTTGCATATCTGGCCATTACCCGAATCTGGCTACGCGCACGGCTCTATTGGATGATTCCGCCGCCGAGCATTAACTCACCTTGATAGAAGACTGCCGCCTGGCCTGCGGTGACATCCCGAACAGGCGCATCAAACTTAACTGATGCCTGATCCCCTTCCATTGGGTTAACCCACGCCTCGACCTCTTTTGCCGAATAGCGAATCTTCACTTCCGCGCGGAACGGTTCACGCGGAGCCTGTCCCGAAAGCCAGTTGACATCACGCGCAGTTAACTCTGTGAAGCCAAGTTCGTCCAACGTGCCGACGACCAGTGTATTGCGGGTTGCGTGTTTCGTGATGACATAAAGCGGCACAGCCGAAGCAATATTCAATCCCTTGCGCTGTCCAATGGTGTAATTTGCCAATCCGTTATGTTGACCAATTGACCGGCCATCGGTTGTCACAATTTCACCGGGTTTCAATATTTCGGGCAAATTGCGCTGGAGGAAATTACGATAATCGTCACCCGCAAGAAAACACAAATCCTGAGAATCTGCTCTCGAAGCAGTCGGCAGTCCAAAGTCAGCGGCGATGCGTCTTATTTCGGGCTTGGGAAACTCACCCACAGGAAAAAGCGCATGAGCAAGCTGATCCTGTTTCAAGACATGAAGAACATAAGATTGGTCTTTGGAATGATCCACTGCGCGAAGTAAAGTGCGTGGAGATTGGAGATTGGAGGTTGGTAATTGGTAATTTGAATTCTGAATTCGCACGTAATGTCCCGTCGCCATAAACTCGGCGCCAAGAGCAAGCGCGTGATTCAAAAGAAACGTCCAGCGGATCTGACGATTGCACATCAAGCACGGGTTGGGCGTTTCGCCGCGCGCGTATCCATCCAAAAAATATTGAACAACGGTTTCCTTGAAAACATCCTTCGCGTCAACCACATAAAATGGAATGTCAAGTATGCCAGCCACGCGCCGCGCTTGTGCCATTGCATCGGGCGTACAGCAACGGTTAGATTCCTCCTTGCCAGGCTCAGACCACAAGCGCAGCATCATGCCGGTAACATCATAGCCCTGCTGTTTGAGCAGGGCCGCAGCCACCGAAGAATCCACGCCGCCAGACATGGCGACAACTACTTTTTGTTTGGTCATATTAAGTGATTATAAACGAAAGATTTTCTCTTGACTTGCCGCCTTTTCATTTGTAAATTTATTACTGATAGAATATCGGCATGACAGCACCCTGCCACCACAAAATAACCATCTACCAAATTTATCCGCGTTCATTCTACGACAGCAACAACGATGGGATCGGGGACTTAAAAGGTATTCTCCAAAAGTTGGATTATCTGCACGAATTGGGATTCGAGACGCTGTGGATTTCCCCGTTCTTTTCCTCGCCCCAGGCTGATTTCGGCTACGACATCAGCAACTACACTGACATCGCTCCTGAATACGGCAAAATGGAAGATGCCCTGCAACTGATCGAAGAAATCCACAAACGCGGCATGAAGATCGTCTTTGACATGGTCATGAATCACACATCAGATCAACATGCGTGGTTCAAGGAATCGCGTTCTTCGCGTGACAATCCCAAAGCAGACTGGTATCTCTGGCGTGATCCGCTCCCCTCTCTTCTCAGAAGAGGGGCTGGGGGTGAGGTCCCCAACAACTGGAAAAGCATGACGGGCGGAAGCGGCTGGCATTATGCAGAGGAACGCGATCAATATTACTGGTCAAGTTTTCTGCCCATGAAGCCCGACTTGAATTATCGCAACCCCGAAGTAAAAAAAGCCATGCTTAATATTGTCCGCTTTTGGCTGGGCAAAGGCGTGGACGGTTTTCGCCTGGATATTTTCAACGTCATCTACAAGGACGCAGAGTTCCGAGATAACCCATTCGCGTTCCAACTTGCACCGACAGAAACCAATCCCTCTGGATTTTTTCAAGAAGCAAAATACACGTTGAACCAGTCGGAGAGTTTTACTTTTGCAAAGGAATTAAGAGCCGTCTGCGATGAATTTGGTGAAAAAATGTTACTCGGCGAGATCAGCGGCGACAGGGAAACCACCCGCAAATTTCTAGGGGAAGAAACAAATGACGGATTAACGCACGCCTTTGATTTCGACATGCTGACCTTCAAATTCACAGCCGAATACTTTGGCGATCTCATCAAGAAAATCGAAGCGAATTATCCCGACCCATTTATGCCTATTTATGTTTTTGGAAATCACGACAGGCGCAGAAGCATTAATAGAATTGGGGAAGATCAGCAAAAAGCCAAACTGATCCATACCCTGCAAATGACGGTGCGCGGTGTGCCATGCATATATTACGGCGAAGAGATCGGCATGACCAACTTGAAACAGTCCTTCGCTGCTGCCCTGGACCCAATACCCCACAAATTCAAATTCATTCCGCCCATCTTCTTTGACATGATCGGGCTGACCATCAACCGCGACGAAGTCCGCACACCGATGCAATGGGATGGGACGAGGAACGCAGGCTTTTCCTTCGCTGAAAAGACCTGGCTGCCCGTGCATGAAAATTATCGCGAGATAAATGTGGCGGCAGAAAGTGAAGATGAAAATTCCCTGCTCAACACCATTTGCGCTTTGGCAAAAATCCGCCAAACAGAAAAATCCCTACAAGAAGGCACGCTGGAAATACTAGAAGGTCTGCCTAGCGGCGTGCTTGGCTATGCCAGAAAACTTGGGAATGAAAAAATTGTCATCCTGCTAAATTTTGAGGAAAAGGAAAAACAATTTGAATTTGAAAATGCTGAATGTATTTTGAAATTATCGCCGAAAGATCAAACAAAAAACAAAGCCATCTATTTGGGTGGCTTTGGCGGAATGATATTGAAATAAAGTCTCTTATTTTTGAAACACCGTACTCAACATATCAATCACGTGATCTGTGTGCGCCTCGCGTCCTGCTCGATTCAGGTGATAGGTTGTGTCATAGAAATATTTGCTGGCGTAGATAAAATCCTGCGGTGTGCCGATAACTGGGAATTCAATATCCGTTTTAATAAGTTTATCTAAAGTATTGAAGTTTTTCTGTTGAGCTTTATAAATATTTATGGGTATGGCAGGGTAGATAAGAAAGACCTGCACATTTACCGCTTCAAGCGATTGATGAAACGTGTTCAATAATTCAATTGCCGGGTTGGGAGATGAGACCTTGATCTGAGATATAGCCCCGGCAAAACCTGATGGCGTAGGCTGGTCAAGATGAGCGACCATATCGCCCCTAGCATTGAATCCCTGCCGGACATACACCGGGGACTGTTCCTCAGGTTTCCTGATGGCTCGTAAAATATCGCTTTCTGAGGCTTCAAAAAACCCGGCGACCACGTTGTAGGCTTGGGTTGGCGTACTGATTCCAGAAACACATTCGGGGCAAAGTTTGATCAGCGTGCCAAGTTCACGTGACTTCCCATCCAACGGTAAATCTGAAAAGTGGGAGTATTCAGGAAAGATGAGCACAATATCACCATCCCGCACGGCGGGTTGAACTTCGTTGAGCATATACCTTAATCCCAAGTCCACGTTCAATCCCATGTTGATGACGGGTATTTCGAAATATTCTGCAAGTTGCTGGCTATCCACACTGAACGCCGTATTTGATCCCCCTGCCAAAATAATTCTGGGTGATTTGACCGAATCAAGCAGGCGGTGTTTATCAATTGCGGCGGCCATATAATTATTTGTATCGTGCGGGCTGACAAGCACGATTAACGTCATAACCAGCGCGACAGTAAAACCAAGTGCAATTATTTTATAAGTAAGTCTGAGCATGTCTTGGAACATCCAAAATCTAAAACTGGAAATAAATAAAATCTGTGGGGGCTGCGTAGATTTTCCCAAAGATCACAATGCAAACCAAAATTCCTGTATAAAGCGTCCAGCGCAGGATGGCGGGTTTTTGGGCAAGCATTGTTCTAAGCGAGCCGCGTTCTTGAAAGTAGTGGATGATCTCCATGATAGCAATGGCAAAAAAGGTAATCAAGAGTTCGTAATTATTAAGAATGGAGCGCGCCAATTTCAACAGGGCGGGGATATCTGTCCAGCCGGTGAATATTCTTGTGCCGATCTGCCAGGCGAATTCAAGCGTTGTTGCGCGGAAGAATATCCAGGCGTACCCAACAAGGCCGAGGACTAGAATCCGCTGCGAGAGGTGGATCAGCCACAGGGGAGGAAGGGTGCGGATCTTTTCCGGGATGAGATTCCAAACCTGCTGGGCTTTAATCTCCAGAATCAGATACATCCCATGTAATGCACCCCAGATAACGTAGGTCCAATTTGCGCCGTGCCACAATCCGCTGATGAGGAAAACGATAAAGAGATTGAACTGCCAGCGCCCCTGTGAAACTCGATTGCCCCCCAGCGGAATATATAAATAATCTCTGAACCAGGTTGAGAGTGAAATGTGCCAGCGTTTCCAAAACTCGGAAATGGAAAGCGCGAGGTAGGGTCTTTTGAAGTTGACCATTAATTTGAAACCCATGACCTGCGCCGCCCCAATGGCAATATCGCTGTAGCCGGAAAAATCGCAGAAAATCTGCACTGCAAAATAGGCTGTCGCCAGCGCCAGTTCGGGGCCTGAAAATGACTGCGGGTTGTTGTAGTATGGATTGACCAACGGCGCCAGCCTGTCGGCAATGACGACTTTTTTGAACAAGCCCCACGCCATTAGTTTTAGACCATCTGCAACTCTTTGATAGTCGAAAAAATGCTCCTCGTGAAATTGATGCAGCATGTTTTGCGGGCGTTCAATGGGACCTGCCACCAACTGCGGATAGAACAAAACGTACAGTGCATAAATTCCAAAGTGCCGCTCGGTTTTTTGATGTCCGCGAAAGACTTCGATGGTGTAGCTCATGGCTTGGAATGTGTGGAATGACAACCCGATCGGAAGAATTATTTTCAGATTTTCGATTGGGTAGTTCCAGCCGACAAAGTCTGCAAGTGCAATTATGTTTGAATTAACAAAATTAAAGTATTTGAAAAAAGCAAGGAAGCCAATATTCGCGATCAAGCTCATTAGCAGGTATAACTTTTTACGCTGCGTGGATTTTGCTTCTTCAATAAAAATGCCCGCAAAATAATCTACAACAATGGTGACGCCGAGAATCAAAATATAAGACGGCACAAACGCCATATAAAAATAGGCGCTTGCCCCAAGCAAAAGCCACCAACGGTGTTTGTGCGGCAATACAAAATATAAAATTGTAACAACAGGGAAAAATATGGCAAATTCAAGAGAATTAAAAAGCATTTAGGATAATTCCAGGAAGGGATTTTTATTACATCAAGTGGATGCAAACAAACAGGGCAGATAAAAACATCTGCCCTGTTTATCCATTATTTCAGTTTTTCTTCTACAACCTTCGACAATTTACTCAACGCCTCTTTGACATCTCCTGCAAGGCTGCCTTGCGCCAGATTGGGACGCCCGCCGCCTTTACCGCCGATGCCGATGATGAGATCGCCCGCCTTAAGTCCGCGCTTGACGAGGTCTTCGGTCACTACCGCGATGACAGTTGATCCCCCTACGGGGACTGTGCCAGTCACGAGGACAGCGACGCCATTTTTGGGGTGCTTCTCGCGGAATTTGTCGGCGAGCGAGCGCAGGGTATCCACATCGGCATTGGGAATTTCCACGCCCAGCACGTTCACATCCTTGACGGTCTGCACGTTGGATAGCAGAGCGGTGAAAGTCGAAAGCGCGGATTGAGTCCGCAGGTTGGCGAGTTCCTTTTTCAACTCCGAGACTTCGTCTTGCAAAGATTCCACTTTGGCCGGGACTTCATCCACCGAGGATTTCAACACGCCCGCAGTTTGCTTGAGGGTCTTGAAGCGTTTGTTGATCAGTTCGTGCGCGCCGCGACCTGTGACCGCTTCGATGCGGCGAATGCCAGCCGCCGCCGAGCCTTCGCTGACGATGATGAATGCGCCGATGTCTGAGGTACGGTCAATGTGTGTGCCGCCGCAGAGTTCGAAGGAGTATTTACTCTGGAGTGCAGGAGCTTGCTCCTGCGTTTTGTCGGACAGCAAGCTGTCCGAGTCCAGAATGGAGATGGTTCTCACGATCTCGCCGTATTTCTCGCCAAACAAAGCCATCGCGCCTTCCTTCTTGGCTTCGTCAAGAGACTTGGTCACTTTGACCACGGGCATGTCTGCGGCAATCGCTTCGTTGACCATTTTCTCGACGCGCTCGATTTGTTCGGGGGTCATGGCGTCGGGTTGGGTGAAGTCGAAGCGCAGATATTTGGGAGAGACGAGCGAGCCAGCCTGACGGGCATGGTCGCCGAGGACTTCGTGCAGCGCCTTGTGCAGCAAGTGCGTGGCGGTGTGATTCCGCATGATGTTGTGACGGCGGGCGGTATCCACTTCGGCGATGACTTTGTCACCTATTTTCGGCTGACCAGAGATGACCTGTCCGATGTGGGTGATGGTTCCAGTAGCGGCGCGGCGGGTGGAGGTGATTTCGATTTCCCATGCGCCCTCATCCCCAACCCTTCCCCCGTGAGGGGAAGGGAGTTCCCCTCTCTCTTTGGGAGAGGGCTGGGTGAGGGAACGGATGTAACCTTCGTCACCTACCTGACCACCAGACTCGATGTAGAAACCAGTCTTGGGCAGGATGACTTCGACGACGTCATCGAGGGAGGCAGAGGATACTGATTCGCCGTTGACGATTAACGCTAAAACTTCACCTTCGACACGCGGACTGTTGTATGGGTCGTATTCAACGCCGTCTTTGCCGAGCTTGCCTTTGGCTTGCAGATCTTTGAAGATATTCGCGAAGTATTCTGAATCTTCGCCGCCGAGTTTGCCCATGGCTTTGCCACCGCCAGAGGCTTTGCTGTGTTCGTTCTTGGCTTCGGTGAAACCTGCTTCGTCGATGTCGAGTCCCTGCTCGCGGGCGATGTCGCGGGAGATTTCAAAGGGCAAGCCGTAGGTGGCGTAGAGGTCGAAGGCTTTGTGTCCGTCGAGGGAGGTTTGGTTGGCGGCGCGAATCTCAGAGAGTAGATTCTCTAAATGGGCAGTACCAGCTTCCACCGTGCGCGCGAAGCGGACTTCCTCGCGGGTGAGGTTGTCCAAAATCGTCGCCTTGTTCTTTTCCATTTCGGGATAAAAATCGCCATACTCCTTGATGACGGCTTCGGCAACTTTGGCGAGGAACGGTTCTTTGAGTCCGATCTTGGTGCCGAAGCGCGCGCCGCGGCGGATGATCATACGGGTGACGTAGTTGCGCCCCGCGTTGCCAGGAACGACGCCGTCGGCGATGAGGAAGGCGGCAGAGCGGACATGGTCGCAGATGACGCGGTAGGGCGTGAAGTCGGCGAGCATTTCTTTTTCAGTGTGACCCGTGAGTGAGCGCAGAACGTCGAGCGAGCCAGTGAAGAGGTCGGTCTTGTAGTTCGAGTCGACGCCCTGCAAAACGGAGACGATGCGCTCGAAGCCCATGCCCGTGTCGACGTGCTTGGCGGGCAGCGGTTCGAGGCGACCGTCTTCGAAGAGATTGTATTGAATGAAGACGTTATTCCAGAGTTCGAGGAAGCGCGTACATTCGCCGTTGACGCCGCAGACGTGGTCTGTGCCGCGCAGGTTGTCGCGTTCTTCGCCGAGGTCATAGTGAATTTCGGAGCACGGTCCGCAGGGACCGAACTCAGCCATCTGCCAGAAATTTTCCTTGCGTCCGAAGAACAAAACATGTTCAGGGTCAATGCCAGACTGCGTCTTCCAAATGTCGGCGGCTTCATCGTCACGCGGAATGTCGCCCTTGTCATCTTGAAAACAGGTGGCGTAGAGTTTGTCTTTGGGCAAGCCCCAAACTTCGGTCAGCAGTTGCCATGACCAGGCAATGGCTTCTTTTTTGTAGTAGTCGCCAAACGACCAGTTGCCGAGCATCTCAAAAAACGTGTGATGCGTGTCGTCGCGCCCCACGTCTTCGAGGTCGTTGTGCTTGCCCGCCACGCGCATACACTTTTGCGAGTCAACGGCGCGCTTGTACGGGCGGGTGTCTGTGCCGACGAAGACATCCTTGAATTGCACCATGCCTGAGTTGGTGAACAGCAAAGTAGCGTCGCCGCCTGGCACAATGGACATCGAGGGTACAGCGGTATGTCCGTGCTCGACGAAGAAGTCAATAAAGTCCTGACGAATTTGGTTGCCTGTTAGTTTTTTCATTCAAACTCCAAACGATTTTTAATAATTGCGTGCCAAATTATACCAATGGAAGGGCGGTTAAACGGCAGACGGAATAAAAAGAGTACGGGAGAAAATTATCCCGTACTCTTTTTATTCCATTCTTTCATTACTTCCGCCGTCACAAACATGCTCCCAGCGGATAAAACAATGCTACCATTTTTTGATGATAATTCCAGCGCCCGCGCCAATGCAGATTTGACTGGAGTGACCGCCTCAGACGCCGCCCCAGCCTGATTCGCCAACTGTTGAATTTGCTCCACTTCCAAAGCGCGCGGATGATCGGCACGCGTGATGATGATTTTTTGAATCTTCGGCATTAAAGCGGTAAACATGCCGAGGATATTTTTATCTTCTGAGGCGCCGAAGATCAGAATAACTTTTTTACCTGGAAAGTACTCTTCAAGAGTCTCGCTCAACTTCTCGAAAGAATCCTGATTATGCGCCGAGTCAAAAATCACAGGCGGATCGCGCCGCACCACTTCAAAGCGGGCTGGCCATTTTACTTGAGAAAATCCCTTTTGGATTTGTTCGTCAGAAATTGGAATCCCGCTGGCTTTCAAAGCCGTGTAAGCTGTGGCGGCGTTTTCGACTTGGTGGGAACCCAAGAGCGGAATTCTGAATTCTGAATTCTGAATTCTGAATTCTTGCCCTTCTAACGATGACTCGAGCAGCTCAAACTTTACGTCCCGTCCTACAAGAGTTAATTCCGCGTTCTTTAGTTTGGCTACACGCTCTAAAACGGCGAGCGCTTCATCCTTTTGCGGGGACGAAACCACAGGCACACCTTGCTTGATGATGCCCGCCTTCTCGCCTGAAATCAAGGTCAGTGTGTCGCCGAGCACCGCCGTGTGATCGTACGATAATGAAGTGATTACCGAAACCTTCGGCGTGACAATATTGGTCGCATCCAGCCGCCCGCCCAAGCCGACTTCAAAGACCGCCGCGTTGACTCCATATTTTGCAAACGCCATAAACGCCAGCGCCGTGGTAATTTCAAACGTGGTCAGTTTCTCGATCTTCGCCACATGCGGCTTGATCTCTTCCACCAACTCGACCAATTGCTCATGCAAGATCGGCGCCCCGTTGACTTCAATCCGCTCGCAATAATCCAGCAAATGCGGCGAGGTATACAAACCAACTTGATAACCTGCAACCTGCAACCCCGCCGCACACAACGCCGAAACCGACCCCTTGCCTTTCGTCCCCGCCACATGGATGATGGGATATTGATTCTGCGGGTTGCCCAGAGACTCCATCAACGCAAACATACGGTCAAGGTTGAAGTCCGCCTTGGCTAATTCGGAGGAATGTTTAAGGCTATAATCCACGAAGGAATAAAGGTAATCGAGAGCTTTGTTGTATCTATTTTCAACGTCAGTCATAAAGGGATTGTAAATCGTAAATCAAAAATCGTAAATCAAAAATAAAATGATAGCCACCCTCACCATCCACCTGCACCTCCCGCTCTGTGCCTCGCTCAAAGAAAAGCGCGGACGAATCAAGCCGCTTATTTCACGCCTGCATCGCGAGTTCAATGTCTCTGTCGCCGAAATGGATTTGCAAGACAAATGGCAGGAAGCTGTCATTGCCTGCGCGATGGTCAATTCTGATGCGGTGACCCTGCGACAATCTCTGCAAAGTGTGGCAAAATGGGTGGAAGCGAATTGGGAAGATGGTCAGGTTATTAATGAGAAAATAGAAATTGTTTGAAGGTTGGCAGGTTGAAAAGTTTGAACGTTTAAACCTGTCAACTTGCTAACTTGATTTACAAACATTAAGGAGACTCGAATGGACCTAGGATTAAAAGACAAACGCGCCCTCGTCACCGGTTCGTCCCGCGGATTGGGCTACGCCACCGCGCTAGCTTTGGCAAAGGAAGGCTGTAAGGTTGCCATCAACGGGCGGGATGAGGCGAAGATAAAAGCCGTTGCGGAAAAGTTGAGCAAGGAAACAGGCGCACAGGTCATCGGGCTGGCGGGTGATGTGAGTCTGGCGGATGTGCCTGAGAAGTTGATTCAGCAGGCGGCTGAGGCTTTGGGCGGGCTGGATATTCTCATCACCAACGCGGGCGGACCTCCGCCTGGGTCGATTGATTCACTTGACGAAGCCGCGTGGCAAAAAGGCGTGGATTTGGGACTGATGCTGCATGTCCGCTTGATTAAGGCGGCGCTGCCCCATCTGCGGAAGTCTGATGCGGCAAGCGTATTGACGGTGACTTCGATGTCGGTCAAACAGCCGATTGCGAATCTGCTTTTGTCGAACAGCGTGCGCATGGCGACGATTGGATTGACCAAATCGCTGGCGTTGGAACTCGGCGCGGAAGGCATCCGCTTCAATTCGATTCTGCCAGGTTGGACGGAGACCGAAAGAGTCACAGAGTTGATGACTGCTCGGGCAACCGCAAACAACTCAACGGTTGAGGAAGAAACGAAAAAGCAGTCGGGGCAGAGTCCGCTTGGGAGGCTGGGTCAGCCCGAAGAGTTCGCCAACGCCGCGGCGTTCCTCGTCTCGCCTGCCGCTTCCTATATCACAGGCGTGATGTTGAATGTGGACGGCGGGATGTACAAAGGTACGTTATAGTTTTATGTCATTGCGAGCCGCTCTTTGGCGAAGCAATCCCCATATAATGCGGAGATTGCTTCGGGAAGAGCACCCTCGCAATGACATATAAAAAAAGGAGAAATCATGAACGAAGAAACCAAAAAAGTATGCTTGAACTGCGAACGCACGGATGAAGTCATTCCGTTGTTGCATTTGACCTTCAAGAATGAAACAAAATATATTTGCCCGCAATGCCTGCCGACATTGATCCACAAGATTCATTTGCTTGCCGATAAACTGCCGGGCGCAGAAATGATTTCAACGGATCATTAATTTTTTGAGGAAGTGACAGTCACCTTAAAGGTGACTGTCACTTTAGAGGAATTTATGAGTAAACTCTCGCGTCTCACGCGCAATTCGCTGATCATCGCGTTTTTCTTTTTAATAGATAAAGTTCTCGCGTTTGTCCGCACGGGAATCATCTCGCGCCAATATTCAGACTCGGTGCATTTGCTGGATACGTTCAACGCCGCGAACAACCTGCCCGACGTGCTGTTTGCGCTGATCTCAGGCGGAGCGCTGGCGATGGCGTTCATCCCGTTGCTGACGGAATACCTCACCACCAAAGACCGCGCCGCCGCATGGGATTTGTTTTCACGTGTGGCGAATGTTGCGTTTTTGGTGACTGGCTCCTTTGCGATTCTCATCGCCATTTTTGCCCAGCCGATTGTGGATGCAAAACTTGGAATTGCCCCTGGCTTTGGGCAAGAGCAACGCACACTGCTCGCCGAGTTGATGCGCTTAAACTTGATCGGCACAATCATCTTTTCGATCAGTGGATTGGTGATGGCTTCACTGCAAGCCAATCAGCATTTTATTTTTCCTGCCATGGCGCCCAGCATGTACAACATCGGGCAGATATTCGGCGCGATTTTTCTTGTGCCACGCTACGGCGTGCATGGATTGGTCTACGGCGTCATCATTGGTGCGGCAATGCACTTGCTGATTCAGGTGCCGATGCTCTTCAAGTTCGGCTTCCGCTGGACGCCGTCTTTGAATTTGCGTCACACTGGCTTGATCGAAGCCTTGAAGTTGATGGCGCCACGTTTGCTAACCATGGGCGGGATTCAGATCATTGTGCTGGCACGTGACAATTTAGCCTCGCGCCTCGATCAGGTCGGCGCGGTTACTTCGTTGACTTATGGCTGGATGATCATGCAAGTGCCTGAAACCATCCTCGGGACGGCGATTGCCACAGCCATGCTGCCTGCCCTTTCAGAACTCGCGGCACGCGGAGACTGGCATGAGTTCCGCTCGACGATTGAACGCGCCCTGCGAGTATTGATCTCGCTCACACTCCCGATTGCAGCGGTCATGGCTGGCGGAATTCATCCGCTGGTGCGCGCTGTCTTCGGTTTTGACGAAGCCACCTCCACGCTGGTCACATGGACAACGCGCGCGTATTTGATGACTCTGACAGGCTTCACCATCCACGAGATTGCGGCGCGCGCTTTTTACGCCCGCAAGGAACCGATGTTCCCGCTCTACGCGGTGGGATTGCGCCTCGTCATGTTTTTGGGGATCAGTTACATCGGGCTGACCTTCTTCAGAAAAATCGGTGCCCCGATCATTGCGTTTGCAGAAATCGCGCTATTGATCGAAGCCATCATTCTTTTTGGGTGGCTGTCCAAGCGGACGCATGAGCCGATCCATGTGGGCGGAGCGGTGCTCAAAGGGATGATCGCCGCTGTCGTCGGAGGCGTAACAGCTTACAGCTTGGCAGTGTACGTGCCTGGCGGCGCGATAACCACCGCGCTGCTGGGAATGTTCATCGGCGGAGTCGTCGCTCTGGCAATCGTCTGGTCAGAAGCAAAACTGTTGTTGAAATTGTAAAATAGAGTGCGTCGTACGCACGCCAATCAAATAAAACAAAAATAAGAAATTTTTTTGTGCATTTCAAACGGAAGTATAATAATTCTTATGTCTGAACAAACTGAAAATACACAACCTTTAACACCCCCAGAACCGCAAGTGGACGATACCCAGCCGATCAAACCTGTCAAGAAAAAATCACGACGCTGGCTTTCCATTCTCATCGGCGTTTTGGGATTTATGCTGCTGATCGGGCTGGGCGGATTCGGTGGATATAAATCTGGCATTGGTGACCGCCTAACAGTGGAAAAATCCATTGTTTCGCAACAGGTGACAGAGCAATATCAATACGCGCTTGT
Source organism: Candidatus Brevifilum fermentans (assembly GCA_945877125.1). Taxonomy (GTDB): domain Bacteria; phylum Chloroflexota; class Anaerolineae; order Anaerolineales; family Villigracilaceae; genus Villigracilis. The sequence continues at coordinate 28,980 of CAMCQT010000001.1, forward strand.
AGATATTGAATTTAAACGCTACGAAGCCGCCGTACAACGTCTTGAATACATCATCTCAAAAGATCCCAGTTTCCCCGGCGCTCAGGAAAAACTGACCGAAGTATTGGTGATAAGCTCCATTCCCACCGCAACCCCGGCCCCCACCCTCACATCCACACCAGATTTTAGCGGCGCAGAGAGCGCATATCAACGCGCGCAGCAACTCATTCAGGCACAGGACTGGGCGAATGCGTTGAGCGCCCTAGACAGCATCCGCAAACTTGACCCTACTTATAAAACCGCGCAAGTAGACGGCATGTATTATTTCGCCCTGCGCAACCACGGTCACGCCCTCATTACAAATGAAGGCAATCTTGAAGGCGGCATTTATTATCTGACGCTGGCAGAACGCTTTGGTCCGCTCGACAACACCGCCGTTCAATTACGCGAAGGCGCGCGCATGTACATCACCGGCGCAAGTTTCTGGGAACTGGATTGGAGTCAGGCATACAATTATTTCAGTCAGGTTGGCGCCGGATGGCCTTCCATGTGGGACGGCACAATGAACGCCGCAAAACGTCTGCAATATTCCGCCATGCGCTATGGCGATGACCTCTTCACAGAAGAAGACTACTGCGCCGCCTATGACCTGTATCAAATTGCGGGCAGTTTAGATGAAACCGCCGCCGCCCACTCCAACAAGTCCTATCAGAAGTGCTACCCGCCCACAGTAGCCCCCGCCGTAGATGTTGCACCTGTTGTCACGGATGCGCCCATTGCTACGGAAGCACCCACCGAAGCTCCGACTACCACACCATGACCATACCGCCAGATTGGGTGATGGCGATAATCTACTGGCTGCACATGCTCGCCACAGTCACGTGGATTGGAAGCCTGGCCGCGATTAATCTGCTCGTTCTACCCGCCGCCAATCGCACCCTGAAACTGGGTGACCAACTCAGCTTTATCGCCGCCTTGCAAAAAAGACTCGAACCGCTGGCCTGGTTCAGCATGGGATTGTTGCTCGTGACAGGGTTATTCCAACTCAGCGCCAATCCGCATTATGACGGATTTCTCGCCACCAGCACGCAATGGTCAATGGCAATCCTCGTCAAACACGGACTAGCCGCCGTCATGGTGGTGACAAGCGCAATCCAAACCTGGGAAGTGCTCCCTGCCATTCACCGCACTTTGATGAAAAAAGAAAATGCAGATGCAGGCGAACTTGCAAAATTACAACGCCGCGAAATAATTCTTTTGAGAGTGAACCTAATTCTCTCCGCTTTGATCCTCGGCGCAACTGCTTTTGCAAGAGCATCGTAAAAACAAAAAAAGTCCGCTACTCCAAACGAGCAGCGGACTTTTTGATTCCGTATGTTTTTTACAACTTTATCAAGGGTTGAGCCAACACTCCGGTCAGGTCATACGCCATCGCGCCGCTGATCTTCACCGGTACAATATCGCCCACCTTCGCTTTTCCTTCAATCAGCACCATGCCGTCAATTTCGGGCGCGTCGCGGTAGGAACGTCCAACGGATATGCCGTTATCAAATCCTTCAACCAAAACATCCAGCGTCTTGCCGACATAAGATTGATTCACTTGCAGGGAAATATTCTGCTGGAGTTCCATCAAACGCTCGAAACGTTCCTGTTTGACAGGAGCAGGCACGGGGTCGCCAAGCGGCGCGGAAGTTGTCCCCGGCTCAAACGAAAACTGGAACGCCCCCACACGGTCAAAGCGGATCTCGTTCACAAAGTCATACAAGGCTTGATATTCTTCGTCCGTTTCACCGGGGTAACCAACGATAAACGTTGTGCGGATGGATAGATCCGAGATTGTGGCGCGCATTTTGGCAAGCGTTTTATGCACCCAGTCAATATTGGCGGGGCGTTTCATACGCTGCAAAGTTTGCGGATGCGCGTGTTGAAGCGGAATATCCAAATATGGCAAAACCTGCTTGCGGGTCGCCATCACCTCGATCAAACGGTCGGTGACATAACCCGGGTACGAATACATAATTCGTATCCAATCCATGTCTGGCACAGAATCTGTCAGTTGTTCCAGCAGAACGGCAAGCCCGTCTTTCAATCCAAGGTCGTGACCGTAATCCGTCGTATCCTGCGCGATCAGCACAAGTTCGCGCACGCCTGCATCGCGCAAGATGCGCGCCTCGTTGATAATCGCCTCAACTGGACGTGAAACCGCTGTGCCTTTAATCAACGGGATGGCGCAGAACGCACAAGGTCGGCGGCAACCGTCTGCCACTTTGAGATACGCACTCGACCCCGCCACGCTGACCCGCAGCGCGTCGTTTTCATCGGAGCCAACGGTTGCCGCTTCTGGCAAATGATAAACAGGCTCAGGGTGAGGTCCCGTGCGGACTTCTTTCACCACCTGCACAATATCCATCCAACGCCGCGTGCCAAGAATACCATCCACGCCGGGCACCTTTTGCGCCACTTCCACGCCGTAGCGCTGTGTGAGACAACCCGCCGCGATCAGCACCTGTCCTTTGTGCTTCGCCTGTGCAAGTTCACCCAGCACACGGTACGATTCCTCTTTTGCAGGGCCGATAAATCCGCAGGTATTGACGATCAGCACCGCGGCTTTGTCTGGGTCGTCCATTGAACGATAGCCGTCACGCAAAAGCAACTGCGCCATCGAATCAGAATCAACTGTATTTTTTGCACATCCAAGGGAGACTAAATGAAAAGTATTTTTTGACATTCTATATTCCTAAAGTTTTTGATAAAAAAGTAAAGAGTAAAAAGTGAGAAGTGAGAAGTGAGAAGTGCATTCTACATTCTGCATTCCTCATTCCTCATTCCGCACTACCCACCACTTGGCGGCACGGCGGTTGGTGTAAACGTGGGTGTCGGCGTATCTGTCACGGGCGGTGTATTGGTCGGCGTCGGCGAAATCGTAGCGGTCGGAGTGACAACCCCTGTGATCAAATACACACGGCTGAGCACTTCACCCGTATTTCCCATCAAACCCAGGTCACGTCCGTTATGGATGATTCGCAGCGCCGCAGCATTGCCTGTCAGCACCATCACCTGATCGTTGGCTTCAAAGACCTTCGTTTCGCCCGGCGCAAAACGCCCCTCGAAGACCACTTCCCCATCCACTAAAATTCGCGCAAAAACACGCTCCACCGCAAAAATACTGACCGATACATTTGCATTGGATTCCAAAGTTACAACAGCTTCCAAACTTGGCGTCGCCGCGGCACTTTCATCCACTGGCACAAAAGTTGCATTCAATGAAGGAGTCGCCAAAGGCGCACTGCCAAGCACATCCACAATAGATGGCGCGGTCGCTTCGGCATTCTCATTTTGCGAACTAACCACGCGCCCCACGCCCCAGATCGCAAGCGCAAACAAAATAGCGATCATCACCACGCCGAAGATCAAATCACCTGCCACAAAACTTCTCAAAAACGGCATGGAAGTAATAACTTCCGTTTGGATTTTTTCACGCGGCGTCTCGGCATATTTTTCGTGGCGGCGCGCCTGCAACCCATCAGCAAAGCGCAGCAAAATGGTGTCGGTATTCAGGTCAAGAAATGTCGCGTAATTCGCAAGCATCCCGCGCGTTTGCACCGGCGAAGGCAATTTATCGAACGCGCCATCCTCCAGCGCCTTCACGAACGCGCCGCGCAATTTCGTGTGCCGCTCCACTTCATCGAACGTCAGGCTGATCAACTCGCGCCGCTCGCGCAACTGCGCCCCGATCTCGGCAAAGATCACATCGGCAGGCTGCGCAGGAACAAAACGCGGAATCTCAGGCTCCACCACAGCAGGCAGTTCAGGAGCAGGCTGCGATTCTTTTTTTATAAAGCGGGATCGGAAACTGGTCGCCAGCTTTGAGATTAAACCTGGCTCCACATCTGGCTTAACCTCAGCCTGATCCGACTCAACAGGCAGAATCAACGCCTCGGCATTTATCTCCGCCTCTTGCACCGGCAGAGTCACCGGCTCAACAACAGTAGGTTGAAGAGTGATTTCCTCTTCTACTTTCTTTTTCCTTCCAGCGCGCGGCTTGGGCTTTTTTACTTCATCATCTGCGGCAGGCATGGGCGAAGGCACGAGAAGTTCATCGGGTGCAAGTTCGACTGGCTCCACTTGAGTCGCTTCATTCTCAAACTGCTGAGGAGTTGATTCTGCTTTCGGACGGCGACCCAGCCACGAGCCTAGCGTTGAACGCATTTGAAGCATCCACAAAGGCCCCGCAGACTTTTCATCCTGCTCAGAGGTTAAAGAAGGGATTTCTGTTTCAGCCAGATTCACCTGCGGCAAAGGTCCGCTGACTTCCTCTATTTGAGGCGCATTCCTTTGAATCTCCGCGATCATCTCATCAATGTTCAGTTCGAGGTATTCGGCGTAATTGCGCAAAAATCCGCGCCCCTGCGCCGCCGAGGGCATCACCGAATAATCGTCAGATTCCAACGCCTGCAAAAAGACCGTGCGAATACGCGTAGATTCAGACGCTTTTTCAAGCGTAAGAAACCGAGCCTCGCGTTCTTTTTTTAGTTGTTGACCAATGGATTCAAGCATGGATGTATTGTATTACAAACATCACCGACTTGCGCCGGTGATGTTGATGTGCTGAATTTTATTCGGCTGTGGCTGCTGGTTCTTCAGCGGCAACTTCTTCTTTTGCTTTCTGACCGCCGCCCTTCTTAGACTTCTCAGGTTCGGCATGTTCTGCAACTTCACCTTCGCGGTGGACGATGATCTTGATCTCGGGGACCAAGTCCATGGTCAGGCGGACGTGAGCAATGAACTCACCAAGCGTGCGGATGGGTTGAGTATCCACTTGCTGGCGCTTCACTTCAAAGCGGACTTGCTCGCTCAACTTGGTGGCGATATCCTGCGTTGTGATGGATCCGTACAACTTGCCCGTATCACCTGCTTTGGCGGCGAATGTGAGAGTCACATCCTTGATCTGATCAGCAAGACCCTTGAGTTCGCTGTTTTGTGAGGAACGACGAACCTCAGCCTGTGCCTTGATCTTCTGCACCTGCTTCAATGCGCCTTCTGTGGCGAGCACGGCAAATCCCTGAGGAATGAGGAAGTTACGTCCGTAGCCATCGGCTACTTTCTTAATATCCCCGGCACGACCTAATTTGTAAACATCTTTAACAAGCATCACTTTCATTTTATAAGCCCTTTCCTTTATTTGTAGTCAGAACGAAGGGTACTACGCTCTGCGGGGGAAGATTGTACCATAATAAAGAAAACCTTTCCTGCAGATATGGGAAACACAAAATATAAAATAACAGGCTGTTGAACAGTACATTTGTTATAATATTCCAAATTCAGTCATCGTTGGAGAGCTTATGAAAATAGCACTTGTGATCGGCTCAACCATTTCGACCATTAAAGATGAAGCCATGCACGGACGAAAATTATTGATCGTGCGGGATACAGACACAGCAGGCAAGGTCACAGGCGAGCCATACGTCGCCGTGGATACTGTTGGTTCAGGTACTGGGGATTTGGTACTCGTGACAGACGGATCATCCGCCCGTTTCACCACTCAAACCACAAATGCGCCAGTTGACGCAGTGATCGTCGGCGTGATTGACTCGCTCGAAATGAGCGGCAAAGTCACTTATCGCAAAGAATAAACTTGTAGTAACGGCTTGAGTCGTTACTACTTTTTATTTCCATGAGCGAAAATCGCGCACTACTCTCAGTCGGCGTGGACGTGGGAACCACCACCACGCAAATCATCTTTTCGCGCCTCGGTCTAAACGACGTGGCGCGGCCGGGTCAGATTCCACGCATCAACATCACCAAACGCGATGTGCTATACCAAAGCCCAATTGTTTTTACGCCCCTCAAAGATTACGACACGGTTGACGCCGACAAACTCAACGAGATCGTGCGCCGTGAATATGCCGCCGCCAATATTGACCCCAAACAGGTTGAAACCGGCGCGGTTATTATCACTGGCGAAACCGCTAAAAAGAAAAATGCTGATGAAATTTTGCGCGCACTTTCTGGACTGGCCGGCGAGTTCGTGGTCAGCGTGGCGGGGCCGCATGTTGAAAGCCTGATCGCGGGCAGGGGCGCAGGCGCTTCGCAGTATTCGCAGTTGCACTACACCTCTGTCACCAATGTAGATATTGGCGGCGGCAGCGCGAACAGCGCCACCTTCCAAAGCGGAAACTTCGTCAGCGCCGCCGCAATGAATTATGGCGGGCGCATTCTTGAGATCGAGCATGGAAGCGGAAAAATCGTTCACATCGCCGAACCCGCCAAGCACATCCTCAACGATTTAAATATCCAACTTGAAGTTGGCATGACGCCCTCGCTTGAGCAATTGCGCCGCTTCACAAATCGCATGGCCGATATGACGGTTGAACTTGTGGAAGGCACGACCTCGCCGCTTGCACAGAAAATCTACCTCACGCCGCCCGCGAGCGTTTCCGGCAAGGGAACCACGCTCATGTTTTCAGGCGGCATCGGGCATTATTATTTCAACCCGATCTCGATCAATTCATTATCCGACGCGACGATCCACGATGACATTGGTCCGCTGCTGGCGGAATCTCTGCGAACCAACTCGGTGTTAAGTTCCTATGAAGTGGTCAAACCTTCCGAGACCTTGCGCGCCACAGTCCTTGGAGCCAGCACACAAACTGTGACTCTTTCCGGCTCGACGATTTGGGCTGAACGGCAAATTTTGCCGATGAAGAACGTCCCTGTCATCCGCCCCGCGCTGCCCGCTGACCTGAATCCTGTTTCTGTTTCGACAGGCATCGCTGACGCTGTGCGCCGCTGGGACGTGAACATCGCCACCGATCTGTTTGCGATTGCGCTTGAGCTCAATCGTCCGCTCGACTATACTTTGCTGACTCAGCTAGCCAGCGGGCTGCAGAATTTTTCCGAAACCATGCCCGCTGACAGACCGCTCGTAATTATCATTGAAAGAGATTATGCGCAGGCGTTGGGACAAACCGTGAAGGGACTTACACCCTCGCGTTCATTATTAGTCATTGACCAAGTTGGTTTATCTGAAGGCGATTACATTGACGTAGGCACGCCGCTCATGGATGGACGCGTTGTTCCGTTGAGCGTAAAGACATTGATTTTTTATCATTAATTACAATATGTCATTGCGAGGAGGGCGCACTCCCCGACGAAGCAATCCCCATATTCGAGGAGATTGCTTCGGGCAAAGAACAAGAGCGCCCTCGCAATGACAAATAACTAAGGAGCACGTATGCTTCTCCGCACAAAATTGCACGGCAAGACTTATGAATTTCCAGACATTCGTATTCTCATGGGCAAAGCCAATGAGGAAAAATCAGGCGACACGCTTGCAGGCGTTGGCGCGGATACTGCCGCCGAACGCGTTGCGGCACGTCTGGTGCTGGCTGAAGTGCCCATGCGCGTCATCCGCGAGAATCCCGCTGTACCGTATGATCAAGATGAGGTCACGCGTGTCATTCAAGACGGCGTGGACGAATCCATTTACGGCGAAGTGAAGGACAAAACTGTCGGGGAGTTCCGTGAATGGATTCTGGCCGACACCACCACGCCCGATATGATCCGCCGAATTTCAGGCGGGCTGACCGCTGAGATGATCGCCGGCGTCACCAAACTCATGTCGAATCTCGACCTGATGTTTGCGGCGAAAAAGATTCCAGTCACCGCGCATTGCAACAACACCATCGGCGCGCCCGGCACATTATCCTCGCGCAACCAACCCAACCACCCCACCGACTCGCCCGAAGGCATCCGCGCCGAGCTTTACGAGGGACTTTCCTACGGCTCCGGCGATTCAGTCATCGGCATTAATCCGGTGGACGACTCGTATAGTTCTGTCTCGCGCCTGCTGGATATGACCTACGACGTCATCAAAACCTGGAACATCCCCACACAGAACTGCGTGCTTTCACACGTCACCACACAAATGAAGTGCATGGAATCTGGCTCACCCATTGGGCTGGTTTTTCAATCCATTTCTGGCTCGCAAAAAGGCAACGACTCTTTTGGCATTTCTGTCGGCATGTTAGATGAAGCCTCCGCGCTGGCCAAGAAGCATTGCTTCCCCAAGGGACCCAACTTCATGTACTTTGAAACAGGTCAGGGGTCGGCGCTTTCTGCCGAAGCCCACAACGGCTGGGACCAACTGACCCTCGAAGCCCGTAATTACGGGTTAGCCAAACGCTACGACCCATTCCAGGTCAACACTGTGGTCGGCTTCATCGGACCTGAATATTTGTACGACGCCCGCCAGATCCAGCGCGCGGGACTCGAAGATCATTTCATGGGCAAGCTGACCGGCATCCCGATGGGCGTCGATGCGTGCTACACCAATCACGCCCGCGCCGATCAAAACGCCATCGAAAATCTGGCGGTCATGCTGACCGCCGCCGGTTGTAATTATTTCATGGGCGTGCCGATGGGCGATGACTCGATGCTTTCCTATCAATGCACATCCTTCCACGACGCGCCAACTTTGCGTCAACTTTTCAACCTCCGCCCCGCCGCTGAATTTGAGCGCTGGATGGAAGACATCGGCTTAATGAAGAACGGCGTCCTGACTGAAAAAGCGGGCGACCCGTCCTTTTTCCTAAAAAGATAATGTCATTGCGAGCCCCGATAGGGCGAAGCAATCTCCTTGCAGCATGAGATTGCTTCGTCGCAACGAACGCTCCTCGCAATGACATAAAAGGAATTTATTTATGGATGACACCAAACTTGCCGCGATTGTCGAAGCAGTAGTCCGCGAATTAAAAGCCGCTGGAGTAGTTCAGCCCGCATCTTCTTCCGCGCCTCAACCTGATTCTGTTTCCCAGGCATCTGCCCCATCTTCGGTAGTTCCCGTCAAACCGCGCTCATCAACATTCAACAGCGACCTCAACATTGACCTGCCCGACCCAACTACGCCCGAAGCGCGTTTGAAACCCTACGTGGATCATCCCAAAGATGCCGCTGGGGTACGCGCTCTAATGGCTTCCACCTCCGCTCGCATCGGCGTGGGACGCGCAGGTCCGCGAAGCAAAACGAATGCACTGCTCTTGTTCCAAGGTGACCATGCCGTCACGCAAGACGCGCTTTATCGGGATGTTGACCAAAAACTACTGGATGAATTTAATCTGTTCACCGTGCAAACCAAAGTCACCGGCGGCAAACAGGAATTCCTGTTGCGCCCCGATCTCGGACGTTTGCTCAACGATGAAGCCAAACGCATCATCAACGAGAAATGCCAGAAGAACGTCAATATTCAACTGGTGATCGGCGATGGATTATCCGCCGCTGCAATCGAAGCGAATCTGCGTCAGATGTTCCCCGTCATCAAGCAGGGCACGCAAGCCGCAGGGTTGACCTTCGGCACGCCATTCTTTGTCAAATACGCGCGCGTGGGAATTCTGAACGACATCGGCGAACTGATCAAACCGGACGTGGTAATTTTGTTGATCGGCGAACGCCCTGGTTTGGGTCGCGCCGAATCCATGAGCGCGTACATGGGATACAAACCCAAATACGGCGACACCGACGCTGACCGCGATGTAGTCTGCAATATCTTCGAAAACGGCGGAACCAATCCGCTGGAAGCAGGCGCATTCGTTGTACAAATTGCCCAGAAGATGCGTAAAAATCAGGCTTCTGGTGTGAAATTGAAATTGGCATAGACCACGAAACAAGGACTAACCCATGCCCACTCTTGACTCTCTTTTCGGCACACCGCTCTCCGTGCAACTGATTCCCCAAGTGGATCGGAATCTCGCCGAGCAGCTTAAGCTCACCCCTGAACAGCGCTCCATCGGTCTGCTGACTGTGGACAATGACGACGCGACCTACACCGCCATTGATGAAGCCACCAAAAACGCAGATGTCGAAGTGGTGTATGCGCGTTCGTTCTATGCAGGCGCGAAACATTCATCGGGATTGCTGTCAGGTGAGATCATGGCCATTTTAGCAGGACCAAACCCAGCCGAAGTCCGCGCCGGTTTGAATTCCGCAGTGGATTACATCAAGACGAAAGCCATCTGGTACTCTGCCAACGAAGATGATTCAATCGCCTTCTTTCCACATTTGATTTCGCGCACCGGCAGTTATCTTTCCAAGACCTGCAATATTCCGCTCGGCTCGCCGCTGGCGTATTTGGTTGCGCCGCCGATGGAAGGTGTGGTGGCATTGGATGCGGCGCTCAAAGCCGCGGTTGTGGAAATTGTGGCGCTGACCATGCCGCCTTCAGAAACAAACTATATGGGCGTCATGCTCACCGGCGATCAATCCGCTTGCAAGGCCGCGGTGTTGGCGTTTCAAAATAAAGTGTTGGAAGTGGCAAGCCAGCCGTTTAATTATTAACCTGTCATTGCGAGGGCGCTCTTTGCCCGACACTTGCGCCGTACGCCAGTGCGGTGAGCAATCTCTCATTTAGCGGAGCTTGCTTCGTCGGGAACAACATCCTCCTCGCAATGACATAGGACAAAACTATGACCGAAATCGACAAAGACCTGCTCTCCATTCAAGAAGCCCGCACCTTGGCGACACAAGCGCGTGACGCTCAGCGGAAATTTCTACACGCCACACAAGCCGAAGTGGATCGCATTTGCGCAGCAATGGCGCAAGCCGCCAGCGATGCTTCATTGCAATTGGCGCGCATGGCCGCAGAAGAAACCGGTTTCGGTGTGCCCGAACATAAAGTTCTAAAAAATCAACTGGCTTCACAGCTTTTGTGGAATGAGATCAAAGACACCCCCACCGTGGGCGTGATTCGCAATGACCCGCAAAAAGGGACGTATGACATTGCCTGGCCAATGGGCGTGATCGTGGCATTGACTCCATCCACCAACCCAACTTCGACCGCCATTTTCAAGACCTTGATCGCGGTCAAAGCACGCAATGCCATTGTCATCGCGCCGCATCCCTCGGCGATCAAATGCACAACAGAAACCATGCGGATTATGGCGGAAGCCGGAGAACGCGCAGGAATGCCGAAGGGCTTAATCTCCAATATGACTCGTATTTCACTGCCCGGCACACAGGAGTTGATGCGACACAAATACGTGGCGTTGATCCTTGCCACAGGCGGCTCGGACATGGTACGCGCGGCGCACTCGGTTGGGAAACCCGCCTACGGCGTGGGACCTGGCAATGTGCCGGTCTACGTGGATCGCTCGGCGGATATTCAACGCGCCGCAAAATACATCGTCGCCTCAAAGGCTTTTGACCATTCTGTAATTTGTGCCACCGAGCAATCTGTGGTCGCTGACCGTCCGATTGCCGCGCAGCTTGAAGAATTGATGAAAGCCGAAGGCGCGTACTTTGCCAACGAAGAACAATCAAAGATTTTGGCGAAGAACCTGTTTGTCGGTCATTTGCCGAATCCGAAAGCCGTGGGGAAAAGTCCGCAACAACTGGCGCAGATGTACGGATTCAACGTGCCAGATTGGGCGCGGATCATCGTCTGCAAGTTGCGCGGAGTGGGCGCGGAAGATCCGCTTTCGGGCGAGAAGCTGACGACCGTCCTCGGCTGGTACGAAGTGGACGGCTGGGAAGAAGGCTGTGAGCGCAGTCTGGAATTAATCAACTACGGCGGGCGCGGACATTCGCTCGTCATCCATGCGATGGACAACAACATCATTATGAAATTCGGATTGGAAAAACCAGTCTTCCGAATTTTGGTCAACACCTTTGGCACGCTCGGCGCGACAGGCTACACCACAGGTCTGGTTCCCTCCATGACCCTCGGCTCTGGCGGAGTCGGCGGCGCGATCACCGGCGACAATATCTCGGTGCATCATTTGTACAACATCAAAAGGTTGGCATACGAAATTCAAGCGCCGCCGCCCGCGGCATTTGCTCCAGGCGCAACGGATGACCCCGCTCAACGCCGCGCCTTCTCAAACAGCGGATATTCTGAGCCAGCGCCCATGCCCTCCTCGGCTTCGGTGGATGCTCAAGTGGAGGAGATCGTGAAGAGAGTTTTGATGGAGCTGAAAAAGTAAAAACCCCCTCACCCTAGCCCTCTCCCAAAGGGAGAGGGGATGAGACTCCCTTCCCCATCGGGGGAAGGGCTGGGGATGAGGGCACATAAATTAGAAATCAGATTTTAGGGATTGAACTTTCTCGATCCCTGACATCCGATGTCTAGTCGGAAACATTAGTTAAAAGGAGATTACGACAATGCCTGTAGATATTTCCATGATTGCTTTAGGGATGGTTGAAACCAAGGGTCTCGTTGGCGCAATTGAAGCCGCAGATGCGATGGTCAAGGCCGCAAACGTAACGCTGATCGGCAGTGAGTATGTCGGCGGTGGATTTGTAACCGTGATGGTTCGCGGTGATGTGGGCGCGGTCAAAGCCGCAACTGATGCAGGCGCTGCCGCTGCCAAGCGCGTTGGTGAACTTGCCTCGGTGCATGTCATTCCCCGCCCTCACGCCGATGTCGAAATGATCCTGCCCCAGAACAGCAAAGGCTCATTCGGCGGACGCAAAGAAAAATAAGTCAGTGGGTAGTGGTTAGTGGGGAGTGAATAGGCGCAGGTCAACCTGCAACCTATCAACTTGCCAACCTTCCAACCTGCAACTCATCCACTCATGCCGCGTCAACTATTTACAGCCGACGATATTCGCCGACTCGCGCGCGAGCGTTCTGATACGCTTGTGCTCGGGCAGGGAGATATCATCACGCCTGAAGCCAATGATGTGGCGTATGACTTGGGCGTGAAAATTGTTAGGGCAGCAGAATCCAGCTCAGGGTTAAGAAAAGAGCCGTTGCCCGTCGTCCCAGTTTTGCCGCCGCTGAAAGTCGTGCGCGGGGCAAATGTCCAACTGGAACGATTCCTCGAAGGCGAATCCACACCGGGCACGAATGTTCAATTGAAGGATGTGGTCGTCACGCAAGATCGCTCGCCGATGGGCGCGGGCTACATGTCGCTTGACAAAGGCGAGATGAAATGGACGCTGACCTACGACGAAGTTGACATTGTGCTCGAAGGCGAGTTGGTCATCACACGCGGCAGTGAGCAGGTGCGCGGCGGTCCCGGCGACACGATCTATATCCCCAAAGGATCGAGCATCACCTTTGGCACGCCGAGCCGCACACGCTTTGTGTACGTGGTCTTCCCCGTCAATTGGAACGAGAAATAATGACGATCATCACCGAGAGTGAATTGCGCGAAATGTGGCAGCACGGGCGCGGGCAACTGCCTGCATTCCCGCCCGATACGCGCTTCTCGGATTCGGCGCGCGATTTTTTGCGCGCGCACGAGGTCGAAATTCAAACTCATTCTCAGTCTGACTGGGATAAGCACGGCACCTTCCCCGTCGTGTTGAGCGGTCCCGTTCCAGTTTGCGCGGAATGTGGACAGCCCGTCAAACACAAGCCTGAGCACATGACTCAGTTGGATGCAGGACACTTCGCATCCAAAACGACCCCGAGGCTGATTCTACGTGGACGCATTGACTCGCTCCATGCATTTGTGATGCTTGCGTCAGCCAAGGCGCGTGGATTTCAAATGTCGTCGCTGGCGAGTCATTTCGATACGCTTGCCGCCTATTGCCGCGAGATCATGAGCGCGGAATACAACCTGCGCTCCCCCGCCCCGCTGGCCTTGCTTGGCAAAAGCGAGGAAGAACTACACGAAATCTCGCACTGGCCCGACCGTCACCTCGGAATTCAGCACATCATCCCCGGCGCCGAAGACCACGAAATTTTGCACTGGATGAACGTTGTCCGCACGCAATCACGCGAAGTGGAAGTGGTGGCATTGGATGCATTCGGTGTGACTCAGGGTTTTGACACCAACGGCATGGGACAAAGACTCTCGCAGGCATTGAATCGTTTTTCGTCTGCGGTGTATGTGTTGGAGTTGTATTTCAAAGCAGGAAAATTGTAGCTTGTCATTGCGAGGGCGCTCTTTGCCCGAAGCAATCCCAGTATTATGTTGGAGGTTGCTTCGTCGCAAAGAACAAGAATGCTCCTCGCAACGACATAAGAGACTTATGAACCCAAATCTTTCTGATCTACTCACCCGTACCGATGCAATCATGGCAGGCGCCAATGGCTGGCACGCTGACCCTGATTTACTATCTCCAAACGGGATGTATCGCGGCACGCTGCACGTCGGCGTGGATTTGGGTACGGCGTACACTGTGTTAACCGTGTTGGACGAAAACTACCAACCGATTGCAGGCGAATATCAATTTGCGCAAGTCACACGCGACGGACTGGTTGTGGATTTTGTCGGCGCGGTGGATCTGTTGCGCAAGATGAAGGCGCGGGTTGAACAGAAACTCGGCTTCGAGTTAACCTCGGCGGCTTCGTCCTATCCGCCGGGCGTGCCGCAGGCAGAAGTCCGCGCTACGGCGAATGTTTTGTACGGCGCAGGTCTCGAATGCACAGGACTGATCGACGAGCCGACTGCCGCGAACAATGTTTTGCAAGTCAAAGACGGCGCAATTGTGGATGTCGGCGGCGGGACGACGGGTATTGCCATTTTCAAAGACGGCAAGGTAGTCTACACTGCGGACGAAGCAACGGGCGGAACTCACTTCTCGCTGGTTATTGCCGGTTCAACGGGAACAACTTTGGAGGAGGCTGAGGCGCTCAAGACAAATCCCAAAGAGCAGACTCGCCTGTTCCCCGTCATCCGCCCTGTGATGGAAAAAGTGGCGTCGATCGTCAGCCGTCACATTAAAGGGTATCAAGTTGAAAAGTTATATCTGGTCGGCGGCACATGCGCCTACCCGGGAATGGATCGGGTTATCCAAGAGATGACCGGCATCGAAACAATTTTGCCCGGCAACCCGCTGTTCGTGACACCGCTCGGCATTGCAATGCATAATAATTAACTGGAGCCTACCTATGGCAGAGAAAAATCAATTTTCGTTACGCTGTTATTCCTACCTCGACCGTATGCAACCGCAATACGCGGCTTTCGTCGGGACCATCACACAAGGCGATCTCCCAACTGAAGGCATGGCGTCTTTATACGTGGAAGTTGCGCCGGGCAATGAAGTATTTCGTCTGGTGGATATTGCCGTCAAATCCACCGAAGCCAAACCGGGCGCGCAGATCGTTGAACGCGAATTCGGTATGTTCGAAGTCCACTCCCACTCACAAGCGGAAGTTTTGGAAGCGGGTCGCATCGTGCTGGACAGACTCGGACTCAAAGTGGAAGACCGCGTCAAGCCGTTCATCGCTTCGGTGCAGATCATCACCAACATTGATCCTTATCAATCACAGTTGTTGAATCGCTTCCGCCGCGGCTCGATGCTTGTGCCTGGCGAGACCATGCTGGTCTTGGAATGTGCGCCAGCCGCGTATATCAACTACGCTGTCAATGAAGCTGAGAAGGGTGCGAGTATCAAAATCCTGCACGTTTCTTCCGTTGGACGTTTTGGTCGCATGTGGCTCTCAGGCTCAGAAGCCGAAGTATTAACTGCACGCAACGCCGCAGTGAAAGCGTTGGAAGAACTTGACGGTCGTCCTGAAAAAGGCTAAAAGAATAAATTCACCAGAGATAAACATAATGAATAAAGATTCTTTTGAATCTCCGTTTATCTTTGTTCATCTCCGGTTATTGTAAAAAGAGGCATTATGCCAAAGACATTTATCACCGAACGTGATATTGATGACATGAAGACACAGGGCGTCACAAGTTTTGACGTAACCGATAACATCGTATTGACCGACCTCGCCGTTGAGCGTGCCGTCAGACACGGAATCAAACTCAAACGTGCCGAATTATCCGCGCCGCCCAAGGCGAGCTACAGCCAGTCTGTCAATTTGGTGGCAGCTTTTCCACGCGCAACCGTCTCAGATGCGGAAATCATCCAGAAGGTCAAGACGATGGTGCTGGCGAAATTGGACGGTCAAGTGGATGCGGCTTTGCTGGACGCAGTCATTGCGCGCGTGGTCTCTGCCATGAAGTAATTTTTTAGCAATTAATCTCAGGGGTGCAAGTGGGCCGAACTTTATAGTTCGGCCTGCGTGTTTTAAAGCTGGGGGAAGTAAAAAAGTAAGAAGTAAAAAGTGAGAAGTTATCCGTTTCCAAATAAATGCGTTCCGCCTGTATAATGACTTTACTATGTCAAAACAAACTCAGTCAAATTGGGATGTGATCGTTGTCGGCGGAGGACCTGCGGGGTACTTCGCGGCAATTCGTGCCGCAGAATTGAAGCCGAAACTGCGCGTATTAATTATCGAGAGGTCGAGCCAGCCGCTTGGCAAGGTGCTCATCTCTGGCGGCGGACGGTGCAACGTGACCCACGCCTGCTTTGACCCCGCGCAGCTTGTCAGCTTTTATCCGCGCGGCGGCATGGCTTTGCGCGGCGCGTTCACCCGCTTTCAACCCGCCGATACGATCAAGTGGTTTGAAGAACATGGCGTGCGCTTGAAAACCGAAGCCGATAACCGCATGTTCCCGCTCAGCGATTCATCCAAGACCATCGTGGACTGTCTGCGCGAGGCGGCGCAAAATGCGGGCGTGAAACTGCATTTGGGCACGAGTCTGCAAAAGGTGGAGAAAATCTCAAAGGGCGGATTCAGGCTTGAGCTTAGAGAAGGCGCGGAATTTTATCCACTCCAAACGAAAAAATTAGTGATCGCCACCGGCAGTGATCCAAAAACGCGCGAGATCGTCAAATCGCTTGGGCACACGGTTGAAGAAACCGTGCCTTCCTTATTTACGTTCAACGTGAAAGATAAAAGGATCGAAGGGCTGTCGGGCGTGGCGGTTGAAAACGTGACCCTCAAAATGGACTCGCTCACCCAAAGCGGACCGATGCTCATCACCCACTGGGGATTGAGCGGCCCCGCCGTACTGCGACTTTCAGCCTGGGGCGCACGTATTTTATTCGAGAAGAAATACCGATCCACCTTAACTGTCAACTGGCTCGGCGACTACAAGCTGGATGCTGCGCTGGAAGTTTTGCAGCGCAACAAAGACTGGCACGAAAACGCGCGCAAGAAAATTGCCGCACAACCCGCCTTCTCACAAATCCCCATCAGGCTGTGGAAGCAGTTGACCCAATTCATCGGCGATAAAAATTGGGGCGATATTTCAAAAGCCGAAATGCGAAAACTCGCCGAGGAATTAACTGCGGGAGAATTTTCCATTAAAGGCAAGGGAATTTTCAAGGATGAGTTCGTCACCTGCGGCGGCGTGAATTTAGACGAGGTGGATTTCAAAACCATGCAAAGCCGTATCGTGGAAGACCTGTTCTTTGCGGGCGAAGTGCTGGATATTGACGGCATCACCGGCGGGTTCAACTTCCAATCCTCGTGGACAACGGGCTGGCTGGCGGGGAGTGCGCTTGCATCTGCTGATTGATTTTGCATCAACGAATAACTTCACTGCAAAAACAAATTAAACACGAAGGTCACGAAGGAACACCAAGTAAAAGCCTTTCATTTACTAAGTACCTTACGCAAAAAAAAATGGATTGCGGACTTTAGTCCGCATTTTTGGCAAGAGGCGGACTAAAGTCCGCAATCCGAATCGCAAAAGTGGTTTCTGTTTCTAAAAGGAATCTGCGTAAGGTGAGTTATTAACCTTTGTGTACTCACCTGCACTAGCGTGCGGCGCAAGTGTCGTTTCCTTTGTGTTTGAAGACCTTTTTGCAACGGGCTCACAAATAAACCTCAGAGGCGCGGAGCACGCAGAGAAAAAACTTTGCGCATTCCGCGTCTTTTAGAATCTCGAACATAGTTTTTACATTGACCCATAGCCAATACTCTCGTAAAATCGCCTCACAAATTATATATAATTCTGAGAGGTAAACATGGCGAAGTATCGAATTTTTTATTGGAAGCATATCCCCTCCTCCATCGTTGTGCAAGGTGACGGGAAAACGGTCAAAAAGCAGCTCTCGCAAAGAATCCAAAATGCAATTGATTCTTACGCAATGGCTGAGGGATTAACGGGAACCAATGATTACGCCGCTCAATACAAACGCGGCGATTGGATCGAACGTGACGGCGCGCCCGAAGAAGTAGCCGATGCGCTTCTCGCTGAACTGGAAATTGAGTTTTCGAAAATAGAGATTCCACGCCGAGGGGTAGAATAAATTAACCACAAAGGACACGAAGGAACACAAAGGAAAACAAAAAACTTTGCGACCTTTGCGTGTTTCGCGGTGGAAAATTATGACAAACAAACATAACATCATTTTGCAACCCTCCGGCAGCCGCGGACAAGTGGAGGAAGGCCAGTCCATCCGTTCTGCCGCGCGCGACCTGGGCGTGGAGATCGAATCCATTTGCGCCGAGAATGCCACTTGCGGCAAGTGCATGGTTTTAATAGAAGAAGGACGCTTCGAGAAGTACAACATGGATTCAAGGCGCGAGCATGTTTCACCTGTCACCGCCGAAGAAGCCGCGTATTTTGCCCGCAGACCCAAGTTGTTAAAAGACAAAGGCTGGGAAGTGGGACAGGTACGCCTTTCCTGTCAATGCAAAATACAAGGCGACGTATTGGTCAACGTGCCCGAGGAAAGCCGCGGAAATAAGCAGATCATCCGCAAATCAGCGACGGAGCGCGAGATCGAGATCAAGCCGTCGATTCGGAAATATCTCGTCTCGATGAGTCCGCCCAATTTAGAGCGCCCGATTGCAGACTGGGAACGCCTCGCCAAAGGGTTGGAAACTTCGATGGGACTTGTCCGCCGCGGCGAAGAACATCTCCCGCGCTGGTCAGATTTCACAGTGGATTACACCTGCCTGCGGACTTTATCCACCACCTTGCGCGAAGCAAAATGGAACGTGACCGTTTCAGTCTGGCAGGACAAGGAAATCATTCAGGTGCAGGCGGGCTATCACGAAGACAGCTACGGCGCAGCCGTGGACATTGGATCAACGACTGTCGCTTTGTATTTGTGCAATTTACGCACGGGCGAAATTCTCGCCGCAGAATCAGAGATGAATCCGCAGATCGTGTATGGCGAAGATGTGATGTCACGTATTCAATACACCATTGAGCATCCAGATGGTTTAGAGAAATTGCACAAGGCAATTATCTCCACGCTGAATAAATTATTGAAACAGGCGGTGAAAACTGCAAACATGTCATTGCGAGCGCACTTTGCGACACTTGCGCCGCACGCCAGTGCAGGTGAGCAATCTCCAGATGAAGAAAGCGAGACACTTGCACCGCACGCAAGTGCAGGTGTTGCTTCGGACGAGGAACAAGTGCGCCCTCGCACATCGTCCCCGCAGGGGAATGACATAAAAGTGGAGGATATTCTTGAGATGGTACTGGTTGGCAATTCGACCATGCATCATCTGTTGTTGAATTTGCCGCCAAAATATCTGGGACTTGCGCCATTCGTGCCGGCAATTCACAAGTCAGTGGATGTGAAGGCGCGCGAGTTGGGATTGCATATCAACGCCGCGGGCAATATTCATGTGCTGCCGACCATCGCATCCTTTGTCGGCGCAGATACCAGTGGATTGCTTCTCGCTGAAGAACCGCACAAGCAGGATGAAAATTGGCTGTTGATCGACGTTGGCACAAATGCCGAACTCGTTTTAGGAAATCGCACGCGACTGCTGTGTACATCCACGCCCACGGGGCCTGCGCTCGAAGGCGCACACGTGGAATATGGGATGCGCGCCGCGCCGGGTGCCATGGAACGCATCGAAATTGACGAGAAGACTCTGGAGCCAAGATACAAAGTCATCGGCGTGGATGGGTGGAACACAGACCATGCTGAGTTCAAGGGGCAGGTCAAGGGGATTTGCGGCTCCGCCATCATCGACGGAGTGGCAGAATTATTTCGGGCGGGAATCGTTGATTCTCGGGGCAAGTTCAAAAAAGGACTGGAGTCGACGCGCATTCGTCAGGGCGAAAGCAGCTGGGAGTATGTCATCGCTTGGGCAGAGGAAACATCCATCGGGCGCGACATCCCCATGACCCAGCAGGATGTGAGACAAATTCAACTGGCGAAGGCGGCGTTGTTTGTTGCGGCGCGTACTTTATTGAAGCGCTTTGGTTTGCAATCTCCTGATAAAATCATCCTCGCGGGCGGCTTCGGCAGTTATATTGACAAGGAAAAAGCCATGCTGATCGGGCTGATTCCTGATTGCGTTTTGGATCATGTTTATGCGGTTGGAAACGCCGCAGGCGACGGAGCGCGCATTGCATTGCTGAATGTTGAGAAGCGCAGGGAAATCGAATCGGTGACGCGCAAAGTGGAACGCTTTGAATTACCAACTGATCCTGAGTTTCAAAATCAATTCATGCTCGCCACCAGTTTTCCGCACATGAGCGAGGCGTTTGAACACATCGCGCATTTGATTCCAAACCGAGTGGTGGATTCAATGGCGAAAAATTTTATGAAATAAATTCAACCACGAAGAGCACGAAGTGTCACAAAGGAGAGCAGGATGAACAAATTTTTGGAAAGATTAAACAGCGGGGAAATTCTGGTTTCGGATGGAGCGACCGGCTCCAATTTGCAAAAAATGGGACTCAAGGCCGGGCAATCTCCCGAAGACCTGATCATTGACAACCCTGAGATTTTGATGGAACTCGAAGGCATGTTCGTCAAAGCCGGCTCGGATATTATTTTGACCTGCACCTTCGGCGGCACACGCATGAGGATGAAGGATTCGAAATATCAGGATCGCACACCTGAGGTGAATATCCGCGCGGTGGAATTGGCTCGCAAAGCCGCAACCGCAGCGGGACGACCCGATGTGCTGGTTGCTGGTTCGATGGGTCCGCTCGGCGTTTTGATTAAACCCTACGGTCCACTCGAAGCGGATGCGGTCAAAGCCACGTTTGCAGAACAAGCCAAAGCCCTGGCTGAAGGCGGCGCAGATTTGCTGGTCATTGAAACCATGTTCGCACTTGAAGAAACCACTGCGGCATTTGAAGGCGCTCGCTCCGTGACCGATCTGCCAATTATCGTTTCATTCAGCTATGATCGCGGCACACGCTCCATGATGGGCGTGAAGCCAAAAGATGTGATGAAGCGCTACACCCAAATGGGCGCAGTTGTCATCGGCGCGAACTGTGGAACCACACTGGAGAATATGGAAACCATCATCACGGAATACGCGAACACCGTGCCGAATTTCCCGATGTGGGCAAAACCCAATGCCGGCATTCCGCGCATGGACATCGAAACCGAGAAAGCCATCTACGACATGGGGCCAGATGACATGGCAAACTTCGCGAAGAAATATGTCGCATTGGGCGCGAAGATCGTCGGCGGGTGTTGCGGGTCTACGCCGGAACATATCGCGGCAATTGCGAAAGCGGTGAAGTGAAGAGCAGTGAAAAGTAAAAAGTAAAAAGTGAAAAGTAAAAAGTGAGAAGTAAACAGTGAGAAGTAAACAGTAATCAGTAACGGATTATGAATCATTGGGTACACGTTTTATGATTTATGATCCGTAATTGTTTAAAGGTGAAACATGCGTGAAAAAATACTCGATCTATTGTCTGGCAAGAAAATTGACTCACAGCCTGCTTTCAGCGGGTTGATCCATGTCACTGCGGAAGGGTTGCAGAGCGAGGGATTGATCTTTCACGAAACACACAAAAACGCGCAGAAAATGGCAAAGGCGGCAGCCAGCACATTTAAGTTGAGCGGATTGCCGTCTGCGAGTTTGCCGTTAGATATGTATGTGGAAGCCGAAGCGCTGGGCGCAGAGATCAACTTCCGCGAGAATTTGGAGTTTGAGTATCCGCAGGTGAGGAAGGCGGGGTTTGGGTCGGTCAAGGATATAACCGCTGAGACTCAAAATTTTATAAATAGCGGAAGAATTAAGTTAGTTTGCGATGCGATCAAGTTGTTAAAAGAAGATGTCGGGAATGACGTGGTCATCAGCGGAGTGATTCCCGGGCCGTACACTTTGCTGTTGCTTGTGGTAGATGCGGGAAAGATGTTTGTTGAAATGAAGAAGGAACCAGCCGCAGTCACCGATGCGCTGCATCATCTTTCATCTCTGCTTGCGCAGGTCGGCGTGGATTACCGCGACGCAGGCGCAGACTTTATCACCATCCACGATATGGGCGGCTCCCCTGCCTTTATTGGACCTGCCAAATATGAGCAGTTTGTTTTGCCCGCCGAAAAGTTATTAATTGAAAAACTGCCCAAGCCGCATGTTCTATCTATCTGCGGAAATGTGACCAAGTCACTGCATCTGCTGGCGCAGACTGGCGCAAGCGCTGTTTCAATTGACCAGACGGTTGATTTGGCGGCGGCTCGACTGGCGTTGAAAGATACATTGCTATTTGGAAATCTCGACCCGGTGGAGACTCTCTATCGGGGAGATGATGCCAAAGTTGCCGAATCAGTTATCAGCGCGAAAGAGGCGGGCGTGGATGCAATCTGGCCAGGCTGTGATCTCATCCTCCAGACGCCGATCCAAAATATCCAATCCATGAAAAAAGCCTGACGAAAATTCGTCAGGCTTTTATTTTTTTATTTCCTTAAATTATTGTAAGTGCTCAGCTACCCGCCACACCCTCAATTATGTCGCTGCGAGGCGCTCTTGTTCTTAGCCGAAGCAGTCTCGGACTAACGTGAGATTGCTTCGGCGGAAAGAGCAACGCCCGCCTCGCAACGACATGGCTTAGCAGTCACAAATTATTTTACTTTTGAGCAAAGTTCAATAAATTGCCCGCAAGTTAGATCAGCAATTGGCACAACTTTTGCCTCTGCTTCTCCACCTTTAACGTAACATCCCAGCGGTTCATTTCCGAGTGCCTGAAAACCCAGAGGCACGCGGCAGGTGTTATCCACAGCGGCAAGATTTTTAAGCGGATAATTGGGGTCGTCGGTATTTGCGGCGCCGGCTTCTTCGGCAGTAAAATAATCCTGATAATATAAAGTTGCGGGGTCAAGGGCAACATCGCTGGAGAGAACGCTCCACATGAAGGCTTCCTTGGCATCTTTGAAAATCCATTTTTCAAAAGCGATTTCAACCGCGGGCAGATCGCTGTCGGTGGTCTGACGCACCCACACGAGGTCGGGGTCGCCTGCGGGGTACACGTTTTGGGACAGGTCAAAAATGGTCTTTTCAAATCCATCACTGATAAAGTCATCGGGGCGGTTAATGATATTTCCACCGACATCGCCGTTGACATCCAGATACGCCGCCACATTGTCGGCGCTGAACTCGGTGGTGTACGGAGCGCGGGTGGTTAGCAAAATTTCAGCGCGGCCGTCTGCGTTACGATCAATCTCAACACCGTAGGAACCTGTCAGGGATTGTGTTGAAGTATCCACATCCACCATCGAGATTTTTATATAAAAGAATTTATCATCGCTCGTGATCGAAAAATTCACAATATCCAGATCGGGCAAATAAACCATATTAACCGATGTAAACGGGCGTTCAAAACGATTCTTGTAAAACTCGTCACCCGCCTTAACTTTTTTTGTGTCGAAGAATAACGAATTTTCATTATCATGAGCAGTTGCGCGGTCACTGGTTCCCGCAGATGGAATTGTGACGTGTGTCACCGGCACCACTGGCACGACCACTGGTTGTGTGGGAGCCTCGATAGAAGGCATATTTTCTGGCGTTACCAAGGTAGGTTCACTCGAAACAACAGGCGCTGTTGCATTAACGATAGGTGTAGTTGGGGTAGATACGCCGCAAGCCTGCAAAAACATAACGGCAAGTATCAACAACGGAAGGAGCTTTTTCATATTCAATTCCTCTTTTCTTAATTGCAGGATATCAATATCATTAACTATAATTTCATAAACTGTTAAAAAGGTTTAGAATTAAATGATTATATCTAACAAAACTGAAAGGTGTACTCCCTTATAATTACAAAACCATGATGAATATTCGCCAACCCCAAAAATATATTCCAGCAGTTTTTGCACTTATCACAATTATCGGATACGGACTTCTCCTGCCATTCACCGGTTTTTACTGGGATGATTGGCCGTTCGCCTGGTCGGCGCGCTTTCTTGGTCCCAGTGAATTCAACGCAAGTTTTGCACCTTTTCGGCCGTTTCTCGGTCCTATTTTTTATTTCACCACCAGCCTTGTTCCGCCTGTGCCGATGTATTGGCAGACCTTCGCATTAGTCATTCGCTTTATCCTCGGCATTTCAGCCTGGTGGACTTTCAAACAAATCTGGCCCGAACGCCCGCGCATCGCGCTCATCGCCGCGTTTTTCATTCTTATCTTTCCGGGCTATAGCCAGCATTGGGTTGCATTCACGCACATCAACCAGGAACTCATCCCCTTTATTTTTTACCTGCTTTCATTTGGCTTCACCTTCAAAGCCCTGCGCGCAGAAAAACCCACAGCCTATATTATTATTGCACTACTTTTGCAAATTTGCGGCATTTTCCCCACCGAATATTTCTTCGGCATCGAAGGCTTACGCTTCCTCTTTCTCTTCTCCATTTTTCAAGGCAACCCCATTCAGCGCTTCACAAAAACACTCAAAGTCTGGTGGCCGTACCTGCTAATATGGGCGCTCAACGCGGCATGGCTCATTTATTATTACAAATTCGGGCAGTACGCATCCTACACCATCACAGCTACACAATCCTTCACTCTTCTATCTTTATTACAATCAGCGCTGGATGCTCTCTGGAAGGCCGGATTCTACGTCTGGATTCAAGTCCTCAGCCTCACATTTACCTCCCTACCCGCGCCCGCTTCGCTCCTAACCCTTGGGCTGGTCGCGCTTTCATTTGCATTTCTCACACCTTATCTTAAAAACCTCGCGCAAGAGAACGACACCGAAGCCACACCTGCGATCTCGCTTATCCTCATCGGCATCCTCGGCATTCTACTTGGCCGGCTGCCCTCGCTCGCCGCCGGACTTCCGCTCACCCTGCAATCATCGTACGATAGATTCATGATCTCCATGATGATCGGCGGCAGTCTTTTTCTGCTTGGCGTAATCGAACTTCTATTTAAAAGTAATCGCATCAAAACTTATATTTTTGCGCTAATCATCGCACTCGGCATCGGACAGCAATTCTTCAACGCAAACATCTTCCGCCGCGACTGGGAAAATCAACGGGATATTTACTGGCAAATGACCTGGCGCATGCCCGCATTAAAACCAAACACCATCCTGCTCACCCACCAAATGCCCATTGATTACGAAACCGACGCCTCCTTCACCGCGCCGATCAACTGGACATACGCACCAAATTACACCCGTTCCGATGTCCCCTACTTGATGCTCTACACTGAAAAGCGAATCGGCGGAAGCACCCTGCCTGCGCTTGAACCAAATATTCCCATCAGATTTATTTACCGCACCGTTCCATTTTATGGGAACACATCTCAGGCGGTTGTTATCTACATGCCAAAGGGCGGCTGCCTGCGCGTGCTTGACCCATCACAAGGTGACGCTGAAACCTACTCCAGGCTTCCCGCCGTGCTGACAGATGCCATCCCACTTTCAGACCCGTCACGCATCGTCACAAACGCAGAGCCGGCCGCAACTCCCATGTTCTTCTCAGAGCCAAAGCATGAATGGTGCTATTATTTTGCCAAGGCTGAGCTTGCGCAACAAATAGGCGATTATCAAAAAGTTATCTCACTCGGCAAAGAAGCCGCGTCGCTTGGCTACCAACCCACAGATCAAAATGAATGGCTTGTCTTCATCAAAGCCCACGCGCTGACAGGCGACCTATCAACCGCGGAATCATTATCCACCGCAGCGCTCGCCAAAGATGTGCGCGAAGTCCGCCGAGGTATATGTTCTACCTGGAAACAGATATACGCCCAGTCTCCCGCGAGAGACAAAAATGAGATCAAACAAATATTATTAACATTTGAATGCAGTCCTCAATAACGTCTTGACGCTTTAAAGTTCATGTGCTACCATCGAATTCGAATATATCGAAAGAGGAGAATCTATGAGTAACAAACAACGTGGTCTGCTGGTAATCTTTATACTTGTAATATCATCGGTAATGATTTCTGCCTGTACACAGTCATTATCTTCCGTACCTGTCGCAACGCCAACTTTGATCCCATCTGAGTTATTTGTTTCGCCGTTCCCTTCGGTTGAAAATCCGATGGCAATGATCGAAGAATTTGCGAAACAAACTTCCGTGGCACAAACAACTGTAGCCAACGGAGGAACGCCCAGCACACCTCAAGCTGTTGCAGTAGGAACAGTCATCACTCCTCAGGCTGGAACGGTCATTGCCCCAACTGTAGGTACGCCCAGCACACCTACCAACGCAGTAGCCACCACGCCCGCCGCAATCATTTCCACCCCAAGTGGACCAACCACCACACCCGTTCCAGCTGGCGTACGCCCCGCAAGCTACACGTTACAAAATGGTGAGTTCCCCTATTGTATCGCCCGCCGCTTCAATGTAGACCCAGATGCATTACTCAGGGCAAGCGGACTAACCAGCCCGGATCTATATTACCCAGGCTTAACCCTGACCATTCCGCAAAGCGGAGCTTTCCCCGGCAGCCGCATGTTGACCTCTCACCCAGTCACTTACAGCGTCCCCTCAAGTGACGAAACTGTCTACAGCATAGCCTGTAAATTTGGTGATATTGACCCCGCAACGATTGCTTCTGCGAACAGTATTTCAATCTCAGCAAAATTGACAGCTGGGCAACAGTTGCAAATACCCTAATTTGAAATCAAAAAGCCCAAGCAAATGCTTGGGCTTTTTTGTTACCATTTTTTATAAGGAGAACATTATGCCCTTTGAATTACTTCACTCAGAAATTTTGTTAAAAGGTCGCGCCTTCTTAATTCGCCGCGATACTCTCAAAACGCCCGACGGACGCGAAACTAAACTTGACATTATCGAACACGGTGGTTCTGTAATCATCATCCCAGTGGATAAAGATGGCAACTTACTTTTTGTAAGGCAGTACCGTCACGCCGCTGGCATGGATTTGCTTGAACTGCCCGCAGGTACGTTGGAAAAGGATGAAGATCCCGCCGTATGTGCCGCGAGAGAGATTCGTGAAGAGACGGGTTTCGCCGCAGACAGGATCGAAAAGATCGGCGATTTTTATCTTGCACCAGGCTATTCAACCGAGTTCATGCACGTCTATTTAGCGCGTGACCTGAGATACGATCCACTCGAAGCAGATGCGGACGAATTTCTCAGCGTGGAAAAACTCCCTTTCGCAGAGGCAATTCAAATGGCAGAAAGAGGCGAGATGCCCGATGCGAAATCGCTCGCGGCGCTATTATTGGCAAAATCGCATTTGAAGTAAACTATTTGGATCATTTTTTAGGGCGTGGCAGAACATCCGTCATGCTGTATTATTTCCACAATTCTTATCCAGAATATGACAACTTTCAGGTAAATTCGGGTCATTTATAACTAACCAATAGACCCAGGGCGCGATAAACTTGTAAGTTGAAAATTTTCTCAGGTTAAAACCCTGCTTTCAAAGGAGCATTTAAAATGAAAAAGCCAGTAGTTACTATTGACGGCAATGAAGCCACAGCATCTGTTTCGCATCGGTTGAGTGAGGTTATCGCAATTTACCCAATCACCCCCTCTTCAAACATGGGCGAGTTCGCAGACGAATGGTCAGCCAAGGGCAAAAAGAACATTTGGGGCACAGTTCCCGCCGTAATCGAAATGCAATCTGAAGGCGGCGCGGCTGGTGCGGTACATGGCGCATTACAAACAGGCGCACTCACCACCACCTTCACCGCCTCGCAAGGTTTGTTGTTGATGATCCCCAATATGTACAAGATTGCGGGTGAACTCACCAGCACCGTCTTCCATGTTGCGGCTCGTTCGCTTGCCGCGCAGGGTCTCTCCATTTTTGGCGATCATCAGGATGTGATGGCAGTCCGCCAGACGGGCTGGGCTTTGCTTTCATCGGCATCAGTGCAGGAAGCGCATGATTTCGCTGCCATCTCACAGAGTTCCACGCTCAAATCACGCGTACCTTTCATGCACTTTTTTGATGGATTTAGGACTTCGCACGAAGTTTCCAAGATCTTCCAAATTACAGATGACGAACTGCGAACCCTGATCGACGATGACTTGGTGCGTGAACACCGAGCCAGAGGACTCACCCCGAATCAGCCCGTTCTACGCGGCACCGCACAAAACCCCGATGTCTACTTCCAGGCACGCGAAACGGTCAACCCATTCTACGATGCCACCCCTGCCATCGTACAAGACATGATGGACGAATTCGCCAAAGTCACAGGCAGACATTACAACTTATTTGATTATGTCGGTCACCCTGAAGCCGAGCGCGTGGTCATTATCATGGGTTCAGGCGGAGATACAGCCGAAGCGACAGTCAATTACCTCGTGGAACAAGGCGAAAAAGTTGGCGTGTTGAAAGTCCGCTTGTACCGCCCGTTCTCCCTGGATTATTTCATGAAGGCATTGCCCGTTTCAGTGAAAAAGATCGCAGTCCTCGACCGCACCAAAGAACCAGGCGCGATGGGCGAACCGCTTTATTTGGACATCGTCAATGCCCTATCCGAAGGTGACAGATCTGACGTCAAAGTCATCGGTGGACGCTACGGGCTTTCCTCCAAAGAATTCACTCCTGCCATGTTCAAATCTGCGCTGGATGAATTGAAGAAAGCAAAACCCAAGAATCATTTCACCCTCGGCATCAACGATGATGTGACACACACCAGCCTTGATGTGGACGCCTCCTTCTCCATCGAACATTCCGAAACCGTCCGTTGCGTATTCTTCGGTCTCGGTTCAGATGGTACCGTAGGTGCGAACAAAAACTCAATCAAGATCATCGGCGAAGAAACCGACAACTACGCGCAAGGCTATTTCGTGTATGACTCGAAGAAATCAGGTCAGATGACCATTTCTCACCTGCGCTTTGGACCCAAACCCATTCATGCACCGTATTTGATCGAGGCGAATCAGGCAAACTTTGTAGCTTGCCACCAATTCAGCTTCCTCGAACGCTATGATATTCTGAAATATGCCAAGGAAGGCGCGGTCTTCCTGCTCAACAGCATGTTTGGAAAAGACGAAGTCTGGGACACCCTGCCGAGCGAAGTACAGTCCGCGATCATCGAAAAGAAACTCAGATTCTATGTCATCAACGGCTACGATGTGGCTGAAAAGACAGGCATGGGACAACGCGTCAACACCATCATGCAGACGGCTTTCTTCGCCATCTCTGGTGTGCTTCCGCGTGAACAAGCCATTGAAGAGATCAAACATGCCATTGAAAAAACCTATGGCAAACGTGGTGAAGCCGTGGTGAAGAAAAACTTCGAAGCTGTGGATGCGACCATCGTCAATCTTTTTGAGGTCAAGGTTCCAGCGACAGTAACTTCCAAGATGGTCCGCAGATCTGCGGTGCCGAGCAATGCGCCCGATTTCGTCAAGAACGTGCTTGGACCTATGATCACATTTGACGGCGACGACCTGCCCGTATCTGCCATGCCGATTGATGGCTCATATCCGCTCGCTACAACCCAATGGGAAAAGCGCAATATTGCGCTCGATATTCCCGTCTGGGAAGCAGACCTGTGTATTCAATGCGGTAAATGTGTGATGGTTTGTCCGCACGCGGTCATTCGTCACAAAGTTTACGACGAAAAATTACTGGCAGATGCACCTGAGACATTCAAGCACATGCCCTCGAAGTTCAAGGAATTCTCACAGGGATTTGCCTACACAATTCAAGTCGCACCAGAGGATTGCACAGGCTGTACCTTGTGCGTGGAAGTCTGCCCTGCCAAGGACAAGACCCAGGCGGGACGCAAGGCACTCAACATGGCACCTCAACCTGCCCTGCGTGAATCTGAAACAAAGAACTGGGAATTCTTCCTGAATACCATCCCAGACATGGACAGAAAGTTATTCAATCCTTCCACAATCAAGAACTCACAATTGCTCCGCCCGTTGTTTGAATTCAGCGGCGCGTGCGCAGGCTGCGGCGAAACACCTTACGTGAAGTTGGTCTCTCAGCTTTTTGGCGACCGCTCCGTGATTGCGAATGCGACAGGCTGTTCCTCCATCTACGGCGGCAACCTCCCCACCACCCCGTGGGCTGTGGACGAAAAAGGACGCGGACCCGCGTGGTCTAACTCGCTGTTTGAAGACAATGCCGAGTTTGGCTTGGGCATGCGCCTGACAATTGACAAGCAAAAAGAATATGCGCTTGAACTGGTGAAGGACTTTGAAAAAGAATTGAGCCTCGATTTGGTGAACGCGCTGGTAAACGCAGACCAGAGTGACGAAGCAGGCATCCAGGCACAACGCGAACGTGTTGCAGACTTGAAAAACAAACTCTCGAAATCCAGCGACACGCGCGCCAAGGATTTGGTCAGTCTCGCAGACAATCTCGTCAAAAAATCCGTCTGGATCATGGGCGGCGACGGCTGGGCATATGACATCGGCTACGGCGGATTGGATCACGTGATTGCCTCAGGGCGCAATGTGAACATCCTGGTGCTGGATACCGAAGTGTATTCCAATACAGGCGGACAAGCCAGCAAATCTACTCCTCGCGCGGCGGTTGCCAAATTCGCGATGGGCGGCAAGTCACTGGGAAAGAAGGACCTCGGCTTGATCGCAATGTCCTACGGCAATGTTTACGTCGCACACATTGCGATGGGATTCAACGACCAACAAACACTGCGCGCCATTATCGAAGCGGAAGCCTACGATGGACCTTCGCTCATTATTGCCTACAGTCACTGCATTGCACACGGCTACGACATGGCAAAGGGTCTCGAACAACAGAAATTAGCGGTTCAATCGGGTCATTGGCCAATGTACCGCTACGACCCACGTCTCGCTGCAGAAGGCAAGAATCCGCTGGTAATCGAATCCAAAGAACCAAGCATCCCACTCTCACAATACGCATACAACGAAACACGCTACAAGATGCTCACGCAAATAGATGAAGCCCGCGCCGAAGAATTGATGAAAGAAGCCCAGCACGATGCGAAATCACGCTGGACTCTCTACCAACAAATGGCTTCAATGCACTACGACGCAAATAACACCGAGGAGAAAAAGTCATGACCGATCTTTCCACCACCTACCTTGGATTAAATCTCAAAAACCCTCTCGTAGCCGCTGCCTCACCCTTTTCAAAAAATATTGATAAGGCGCGCAAATTGGAAGACGCAGGCATCTCGGCAATCGTGATGTACTCGCTCTTTGAAGAGCAGATCATCCACGAAAGCCTAGAGCTTGATCACTACCTCACCCGCGGAACTGACTCATTTGCTGAGGCAATGACCTATCTGCCGGATGGCGGCGTGTATTCGGTTGGACCTGAGAAGTATCTCGATCAAGTGGCTGGCTTGAAAAAAGCGTTGAAAATCCCTGTTATCGGAAGTTTGAACGGTGTCTCAAAAGGCGGCTGGACAAGTTACGCAAAACAAATTCAGGATGCTGGCGCAGACGCGCTTGAACTAAATCTGTATTACATCCCAACCGATCTTGATCTCACCGCCCAGGAATTAGAAAACGCACAAGTGGAACTGGTAGCGGAGGTAAAATCTTCAATTTCCATTCCGCTGGCAGTGAAACTCAGCCCGTTTATCACCGCCCTGCCGAATTTTGCCCGCCGAATTGTCGAAGCAGGCGCAGATGGACTGGTCCTGTTCAACCGCTTCTACCAGCCTGATTTTGACATGAATGAGCTGAAAATCGTACCCAGCCTCGACCTGAGCACCTCCGCCGAACTGCGCCTTCCCTTGCGCTGGATCTCGATCCTACATGGAAAGATCAACACAGACTTTGCCTTAACCAGCGGCGTGCATACAGCCAACGATGTACTAAAAACCATGATGGCGGGCGCAAAAGTCGCCATGATGGCGTCAAATCTGCTCGCTAACGGTGAACAAATAATTCCATCCATGTTGACTGAGCTGGAAGTCTGGATGAAAGAACGAGAATATGTCTCGATCAAACAAATGCAAGGAAGCATGAGTCAAAAATCTGTAAAAGAACCTGCTGCATTTGAACGAGCAAATTATATGAATGTCCTGAATTCGTTCAGAGACTTACGATAAAGAATAATAAAAAGTCCTCCGCGAAAACGGAGGACTTTTTATTATTTCAAAGCAGAGAACTAATTATTCACCGGCGCGGAGGCGTTCTTGCGCTGGCGGAAGGTAATGCGGGCGCGGGTTAGATCGTAGGGCGACATCTCCATCGAGACCCGATCCCCAAGCAAAATACGAATGTAATGCTTGCGCATCTTACCCGCCAGATAGGCGAGCACCTCATGACCATTATCCAGCCGCACGCGGAACTGCGTCCCCGGCAAAGCCTCGATCACAAGTCCATCCACTTTAATTTTGCCTTCTTCTTTTGTCATACACTGCCTCTGGTTCTATTCACTATCCTTGGACGCACGACGCTTAATCCGGCGGATCGCCTTCTTCTTTTCCATGCGCCGCGTCTCACTCTTCGAGACGAACCAGCGCTTGTCGCGTATCGTGCTCAATATTCCGCTCTTTACTATTTTCTTGCGAAAGCGCTTGAGCAAAGAGTCCTGAGACTCACCATTTCGTAAATTTACTGAAGCCAATGTATTCACCTACTTTCCACTTAAAATAGTCAAAACTATACCACTACCCCAAACAACACACGCGCGGATCAAAGTTCCCGCGCGCGATATGTTAAAAAGAAAAGCCCCTTGGCAATGACCTACTCTCCCGGGAGGTCGCCCTCCAAGTACCATCAGCGCTGACGTGCTTAACTGCCGGGTTCGGTATGGGACCGGGTGTACCCACGTCGCTCTTATCACCAAGGGACATTTTCACAATGTTGGTCTGAACAGCAAATTTGATGTCTGTCTCAAGAAAAGTACCAATTTCTCCGTATCACATAAAGGAAGCCCTCGACCATTAGTACAGCTTAGCTTAACACATTACTGCGCTTACACATGCTGCCTATATACCAGGTAGTCTACCTGGGGTCTTACACCCTTACGGGTCACAGGGATCTAATCTTAGGGCAAGTTTCCCACTTAGATGCTTTCAGCGGTTATCTTTGCCAGACATGGCTACCCAGCGATGCTCCTGGCGGAACAACTGGCACACTAGAGGTCTGTCCACTCCGGTCCTCTCGTACTAGGAGCAGCTCCCTTCAAATCCCTTACGCCCACAGTGGATAGAGACCGACCTGTCTCACGACGGTCTGAACCCAGCTCGCGTACCGCTTTAACGGGCGAACAGCCCGACCCTTGGGACCTTGTCCAGCCCCAGGATGCGATGAGCCGACATCGAGGTGCCGAGCGAGATCGTCGATATGGACTCTTGGATCTCACCAGCCTGTTATCCCCGGGGTAGCTTTTATCCGGTAAGCCACAACCCTTCCACTCGGTATTGTGGGATCACTAAGCCCGACTTTCGTCTCTGTTCGGCGCGTTGGCCTTACAGTCAAGCTCCCTTATGCCTTTACACTCTATGGTGGGTTTCCATTCCACCTGAGGGAACCTTTGGGCGCCTCCGTTACCTTTTGGGAGGCGACCGCCCCAGTCAAACTGCCCATCTGGCACGGTCCCCCATCCAGATAATGGAATGGGGTTAGGATCTAAACATGATCAGGGTGGTATTTCACCATTGGCTCCACCGACGCTAGCGCGCCAGCTTCATAGCCTCCCACCTATCCTACACAGA
>CAMCQT010000001.1:67500-102611 GCA_945877125.1 Candidatus Brevifilum fermentans
CAAGGCTTCTTCAACGACACAAATAAGTGCGGCATCACGTTTGGACGATTCGCAAATCTCACAGCGTTCATGACCTGCTTCGGTGATGTTGAAACATTCCTGACAAAAGGCTGTGTTGACTTTGAGATTCGCCAGCGCCGTGGACAAATCCTGTGAGATGACTTCTGGGGCACGCAGAAGATAGAACGCCAGGCGCGAGGCGGATTTTGGTCCGATGCCTGGCAGACGTTCGAGGGCGGTGATGAGGGATTGAATAGATTCGGGGAGAAGCATGGAAGGTAATTGGAGGTTGGTGATTGGAGATTGGTAACTGGAAGGCAGATGCTAATCTCCAATTACCAATTACTAAAACGGTAAACCACCCGAGAGCGGAGCAAGCCTTTGATTGGCAAGTTCACGCGATTGATCAAGCGCCATGTTGACAGCTGAAAGAACCAGATCTTGCAGCATTTCGGCATCAGCATCTTTAATCAACTCGGGGTCAATGACGACTTCGCGGCATTTCTGATCACCTGTCATGGTGACTTTGATCGCGCCGCCGCCTGCTGTGGCTGTGACTGTTTCAAGAGCAAGTTTCGCCTGCTCTTCTTCCATTTGCTGTTGCACGCGCTGCAATTTCTGCAACATGCCTGATTGTGATTGTCCACCGCCCATTGCGGCGGGCCCACGATTAAATCCTTTTGCCATAATTGAGTCTCCTGGTTCTGTAGTTTAATAGTTAAATAGTCTGGCGAATTACATATCTACAATTTCGCCGCCGTGCTGGATGGCAGCAGCAACCATGCCGTCTTGCGCCACATTGGCGGGGACTTTGCCTTTGGCGTTGGTGACAATACAGCGAACAGATAATTCCACATTGAAATTATCTTTAATCAATTTTTGTATCGCTTCGATTTGGTCGGGTTTGTCTATTTTTGAAATCAGCACATCGCTGGCAAGACCGAGCACGAGCGTTTTACCCTGCACGTCGATCATCTTGACTGAGTTCAACAATGCGGACAAATTCGCCTGGGTTTTTGGCAGAGATGCGGCGAGATGTTTCCATGATTTGATGACATCGCCTGAGTTGATAATGGGCTTTTCGGATGCAGGTGATTCTCCTTGCGGGGGCGCTTCGCTCTTAACCTCAGGCTGGGATTCGGTTCTCGAAACAGAAACAGGCTGAAGCGGAGTCTGACGCGGCGCGGCGATTTGCGGGGAAACTGTTGGAGCGTCCACCACTTCCGCGAGGGCAAGTTCAATGCTGAGGGAGGGCTGCCAGCCGCCGCGCAAATCCGTCGCGGCGTTGTTGAAGATTTTCATCATGCGTAAAACATCGGTGGTGCTGAATGCTTTGGCGTGCGCGTCCATTTGCACTTTGACTTCGCGCGTGGCTTCGACTTGATCGATGTTGCCCATTTGGATGAGCATGAGTCCGCGCAGATATTCGACGATTTGACGGGCAAGCGAGCGCGGGTCGGCGCCAGAGTCGAGGGCGCGGTGAATAGTTTCGAGTCCGCGCGCAGGCTGACGATCAAGGACAGAGGAGATGATATCAAGAACAGTTTTGCTCGTGGCAGTGCCGAGGACAGTTTGCGCGAGGGCAAGCGTGATCTTCGTGCCTGTGGACGCGAGCTGGTCGAGCAGAGATTGCGCGTCGCGCATTCCCCCCGCTGACTGACGGGCGATGAGTACGAGCGCTTCGTCGTCGGCGGTAAGATTTTCAGCGGCGACGATATATTTGAGGTTGGTGACGATCTCATCCACTGGCACACGGCGGAACTCGTGACGCTGACAGCGGGACAAAACGGTTGCGGGGATTTTGTGGATTTCGGTTGTGGCAAGGACAAAAATGGCATGTGGCGGCGGCTCTTCGAGTGTTTTGAGAAGCGCGTTAAATGCGCCGCCAGATAACATGTGAACTTCGTCAATCACATAAACTTTATATTTTCCCTGTGAGGGAGAGAAGTTTATTTTTTCGCGCAGATCGCGGACATCGTCAACGCCATTGTTCGAGGCGGCGTCAATCTCGATCATGTCCATGAAGCGGTTTTCGTTGACCGCTTTGCAGTTTTCGCAGGTGTTGTCGGGGCGTTGCGCGGGGTCTTCGTTGAGACAGTTAACCGCCTTCGCCAGCAGACGCGCGACTGTCGTCTTGCCCGTTCCGCGCGGACCAGCAAATAGATAGGCATGACCAACTCGGTCTGCTTTGATGGAATTGGTCAGCGTCTGGACAACATGGTCTTGTCCAATGACGGTATCCCATCCTTTGGGGCGATATTTACGATAGAGGGCTTGAGTCATTTTTAGGTTACCAGTGAACAGTAATCAGTAGTCAGTAGTCAGTATTTTGAACCGCAAAAAGCGCGAAGATCGCAAAGGGAAAAGGAAAGAAGTTCCTGTAATAATTTAAAGTAATTTCATAAATTCATCCGTACTTAATCCAGATTGACGGATGATGGCGCGAAGTGTGCCGCGATCCAGTTCTTTGTGGTCTGGGACAACCACTTGTCCAAAAGGGTCATCGCGGCGCAAAACCATGTGACTGCCTTCCTGACGTTTGAGGTAAAAACCTGCCT
Organism: Candidatus Brevifilum fermentans; assembly: GCA_945877125.1. Classification (GTDB taxonomy): domain Bacteria; phylum Chloroflexota; class Anaerolineae; order Anaerolineales; family Villigracilaceae; genus Villigracilis. Next base: position 70,059 of record CAMCQT010000001.1, read on the forward strand.
TACTTAATGCTTTTACACACTCACGCCCTGAAATTCTCGGCAGTCCACTCATACGGCAACAACCATCGCATCAAAATGTTCTTCTGGCACTGGCAAACCATCTTCTTCAAGTGCGGCAATATAAGCATGGATGGCTTCCTTGATATTTGTAACTGTCTCTTCACGAGTTTGGCCCTGACTGATACAGCCGGGCAGACTAGGGCATTCTGCGATGAAATATCCATCTTCGCCAGAATAAATAATCACTTGCCTCATATTAACCTCATTATGGAACTCTATACACCGCTCTCAGATTACCCTGTGCGTCAAATAAGCGGGCATTCTCACCAGAACTCCACACGGCTTCGCCGATACCCCAGTACAGGTCAATGACGGTATCTGTGCCTGTGATTGTGTGAACCTGCACAGCGCCATTCGGGTATAGTGTGAGTTTTGGAAATTTGAATGTGTTGCCGTCTTCGTCTTTCAATTGCCAGCTTGCCAGATCCAACTGACCTTCGCCTTCAAATTTTACGACCACGATCTCGGAACCCAGAGTCCCAGCGCCGACGACACTGCTGATCTTGACTGCGATATCCGTCCGCGGGTTGAGGGTGGACTCTGGAACCGCGTCTCCGCTGGCGGGTGCAGATTGCTGAACCGAGGGCTGATTCATAGCACGGTAGTTTCGGTCATACCAAAAGAGGATGCCCACCGTCACCGTTGCCGAGACAAAGACATTCAAAAGCAGGTAATAAACCAGGTTACGACGGTTCATGATGATTTGAATGATAGCACAAAACAGTTGCAGGTTGCAGGTTGAAAGTTACAAGTTATCGTTTCATCGAGATGGCAACCCAATCACCGATTTGACGTTGATCGTTCCGTTTCAAACCTTTGGCTTGCGCGGCTTCGATGACACTTTCTGCCTGATGAGCGAGGATGCCGCTCAGGATGATCTCGCCATTTGGTTCGACCAAATCTGCGAGTCCAGCATCAAACAAGCGAATGAGGATGGGTCCAAGAATATTTGCGACTACCAACGGCGCGGACTTAAGCTGGAAGCTGCCACTTAAAATCTCGGTCACTGATCCCTGCCCGAGCAGTAGTTCCTCACCCACGCCGTTCGTATCCGCGTTCTCGCGTGAGTTTTTGACGGACTCAATATCAATATCCACACCGAGGACGGTTTTTGCACCGAGTTTCAACGCGGCGATGGAGAGGATGCCAGAGCCACAGCCGACATCAATCACAGTGGATAGTGGACAGTTATCAGTAGATACTTCCATCAACTCCAAGCAAAGTTGCGTGGTGGGATGTGTGCCTGTGCCGAATGCCATGCCAGGGTCAATTTTGATCGGAATTCTTTTCGGCTCAGGGGATTCCAGCCACGCGGGCAGGATGAGGAGCCGCTGTCCGATGAGAATCGGCTTGTAGTGCTGCTTCCAAGCCTCCATCCAGTTTTGATCCGCGATCTGCTTGTAGGTGGGAGTCGGCACGGGGGTAATCATCCCCAAATAGAAAAGCGACTCTTCGAGCTTTTGCCGCGTTTCTTCCAGTTGCTCATTGACTTCCAAATATGCGCGGACGGTGATCGGACCCGTTGCCGTGCCTTCGTCTTCTTCGTCCAAAAACTTTACGCCTTGCTCGGTCATCACGCCATTGGGCGCAAAACGGGCGAAAACATCGGCTACAGATTCGGCGAGTTCGCCATTTACAGTAAGTGAAACTTCAAGCCAGTTCATTTTTTATCTGCCTTATAAAATCGGATTTGTGCCTTTTCAAGCGTAACCAAGCCCGCTTGAATATGCTCATCAATTGCTTCGATAAATGCTTCCAGTTTTTCTTTTGTGTCCACGATCTCAACCACGATCGGCATATCTTCGGAAAGACGTTCAATTTTGAAGGTGTGAATAACGCGCGTGTTTGCGCCAAAGCCCATGATACCGCGTAAAACAGTCGCGCCCGCGAGTCCATGCTCGCGGGCTTGCAGAACAAGCCATTCATACAGCGGCTTGCCCGCGTGACGATCTGCTTCACCAATAAAGATGCGGAGTAAATATCCTTCTTCGGGTAGGTGCATGGTCATCTCCAGATCAAATATGAAACGGTGCGTCCAAGCCAAACGGCAAATAGCCCAAGCAGTACATTTGCGCCGACATTTGCAAGTGCATTCAGTATTTGACTGTCACGCGCCAGATTGAGCGTTTCATTTCCAAATGACGAGAAAGTTGTAAAGCCGCCGAGGAAACCAGTAAAAACAAATAAACGAGACTGGCTGGTGAACACACCGCGCTCCTCTGCAAGTTGAGCCAGAAAGCCGATGATAAAACACCCAACCACGTTGACTGCCAGTGTGCCGTACGGAAAGTCAATGCTTTTCATGGCTTGCTGAACGTATCCACTTGCGAGATAGCGCGAAACCGAACCAATAAATCCGCCGAAACCGACGAGAAGGATGTTAATCATAGTAATTGGTAATTGACTCAAAAAACTGCAGCGTTTGTAATTTGCTTAATTAGCTCTTTTTCCGCAAACAACATCTGCGGCAGGTCGTTCACGTCAAAATATTTCATCTCGGAAACTTCGTGGCTTTCTTGAAACGTTCCGCTCACTATTTTACACAAATAAATCAGGCTGACATTGTGATCTTCCTTCGAGCTTTCAGCCAGCAGCAACTTTTGGACTTCGATCCGCATACCCGTTTCTTCAAAAAACTCGCGGATGATCGCCTGTTCAGGCTGTTCACGATGTTCAAGTCCGCCAGCAGGGATGCCCCACTGGAATTTGCGGTAGGTGTGTTTGAACAGCAGAACCCTCCCCTGCTCATCAAAGATCACGGCAGCCACCGCCGCTCTAAATCTGGGGCGGAACATGCGCATTGCCAAAACGTGAACCCACATGGGAAGTATGCGCCAAAGGCGTAAAAGGTTTTTCATCATACGGTTGAAACATTATAAAGCACTCGACCACCCCAAATGAAAAACGAGCGGACTTTCATCCGCTCGTCACTTCTTACTTTTTACTTCTTACGAACTGCCGCCCTACCCCCCAAACGCGTCATTCAACCAATCTAAAAATCCTTTTTCCTGCGGTTTGACCGATGTGCCCAGACTCTCAGCAAGTTTTTCGAACAACTCATGTTGTTCCTTGGTCAACTTGGAAGGAATAGCCACGTTCACCATCACCATTTGGTCGCCGCGATGTTTACTGCGGACATGCGGCACGCCCTTGCCTTTGAGATGGAAAATTTTCCCGGGCTGTGTGCCAGCGGGGATTTTCAATTTCTCGTCGCCATCCATGGTCGGCACGAGAATATCCGCGCCGAGCACGGCTTGCGCCACATTGATATCAAGGTTCAACAAAATATCGTTCTCGCGGCGTTTGAAAAATTGATGCGGCTTCACGTCCAACACGACGAACAGACTTCCGTTGGGTCCACCGAACGCGCCAGGTCCACCTTCATTCGTCAAGCGGATCTGCGTACCCACATCCACGCCAGCGGGGATTTGCACTTTCTTCTTGATGTTCTTGCGTTCCAAGCCAGCGCCGCGACAAGTCTTGCACGGCGATGAAATCATTTGACCGCGTCCGCTACAAGTGGGACAAGTCGCCGTCTGCACCATCTGACCTAAAAAGGTTTGCCGCACCTGACGTACTTCACCCTGCCCATTACAAGTGGTGCATTTCGTCGGGGTTGTGCCAGGCTCCGCACCTGAACCCGTACAGCGTGAACAAGTCTCTTCACGCTGGAATTCAATGTCTTTTTCAACGCCGAAGACTGCTTCTTCAAAAGTTAGCGTGACCTGCATTTGCAAATCCCGCCCACGGCGCGGAGAATTGCGTGACTGGCGGCGTCCTGAAGAAAAGCCAAATCCGCCGAGGATTTCCTCAAACAGATCGCCAAAATCTGTCGAGTAATCATGCGGAGAGCCGCCCATGTTGCCAAGCCCCTCTTTACCAAAACGGTCGTAGCGCCCGCGCTTATCTTTATCTGAAAGCACGCCGTAGGCTTCGTTGATTTCTTTGAATTTCTCTTCGGCGTGTTCTTCCTTGCTCACGTCAGGATGATACACACGCGCAAGTTTACGGAACGCAGCTTTGATCTCGTCATCGCTCGCATTCCGTTCAAGTCCAAGTACTTCGTAATAATCGCGGTTACTCATAATTTTGTTATGTCATTGCGAGGGCGATGCACTTTCGCCCGAAGCAATCCCCCACTTGAGCAGGAGATTGCTTCGTCGCAAAGAACGCTCCTCGCAATGACATTATTCCTTCACTTCACCATCAACAACTTCGGGACCTGCATTTGGATCTGGTTCTGGATTAGAACCCGCTTCGCTGCTACCCGCAGCCTGTCCCTGCTCGTAGACAGATGCGCCAATCTTTTGGATCGCCAGTCCCAAGGCTTCGGTGGCGGCTTTGATCTTCTCCACATCTTCACCCAATGCCGCAGATTTTGCCTCCGCAACTTTGGCTTCGACATCCGCGCGGACTTCCGTCGGCACTTTATCGCCAAACTCGCGGATGGCTTTTTCAGCGGCATAGGCTGTGTTATCCGCATTGTTGCGGGCTTCGATCAGATCCTTGCGCTTGCGGTCTTCATCGGCATGAGACTCGGCATCCTTGCGCATCTTTTCAACTTCAGAGTCGCTCAAGCCAGAGGAAGCGGTAATTGTAATATGCTGTGAACGTCCCGTGGCTTTATCTGCCGCGCTGACTTTCATAATGCCGTTCGCGTCCACATCAAAGGTCACTTCAATTTGAGGAACGCCGCGCGGTGAGGGGGGAATTCCGTCCAAGCTAAATCTACCAAGTGACTTGTTGTCACTCGCCATCGGACGCTCGCCCTGCAAAATGTGAATTTCAACCTGTGTTTGATTATCAGACGCGGTGGAAAACACCTGTGAACGACGGGTAGGAATAGTTGTGTTGCGTTCAATCTGAGCCGTAGCCACGCCGCCCAACGTTTCAATCGAGAGGGTCAGCGGGGTCACATCCAAGAGCAAAATATCTTTTACTTCTCCGCCGAGCACGCCTGCCTGAATTGCCGCGCCAATCGCGACCACTTCATCGGGATTAACTCCCTTGTGCGGGTCTTTGCCGAAGAAAGCTTTTACACGATCTTGAATGGCGGGCATACGAGTCATGCCGCCGACGAGAACAATCTCGTCGATGTTGCCCGCATTTAATCCAGCGTCAGCCAATGCCTGTTTGACAGGAGCAATTGTTCGGTCGACAAGATCGGCGGTAATTTGTTCCAGTTTGGCGCGAGTCATGGTCATCACCAAATGGCGCGGTCCGCTCGCATCCGCAGTCAGGTAGGGCAAATTGATTTCAGTCGCCATCATGGTTGAAAGCTCGATCTTCGATTTTTCAGAAGCCTCTTTCAAACGCTGCAAAGCCTGACGATCGTTGTGCAGGTCGATGCCATTATCTTTCTTGAAAGTCTCGATCAAATAATCCATGATGCGCAAGTCAAAATCATCGCCGCCGAGGAAGGTATCTCCGCTCGTGGCGCGGACTTGAAATACGCCTTCGCCAACATCCAAAATGGACACATCAAACGTACCGCCGCCGAGGTCATAAACCACGATGACTTCGTTTTTCTTTTTATCCAAACCATACGCGAGAGAGGAAGCGGTTGGCTCATTGATAATTCGCAAAACTTCCAAGCCAGCGATCTTGCCCGCGTCTTTGGTGGCGTTGCGCTGAGCATCGTTGAAATACGCAGGCACGGTAATCACGGCTTGCGTGACTGGCTCGCCGAGATAGGCTTCGGCATCGGCTTTCATCTTCGCCAAAATCATCGCCGAAACTTCGGGCGGTGAATAATCTTTATCGTCCAACTTCACGCGCACATCGCCATTATCCGCGGCGGTCACTGCGTACGGCACGCGCTTCTTGGTGTGTTCCACCTGCGCGTCGTCGGCTTTGCGTCCCATGAAACGCTTGACTGAAAAAATGGTGTTGTTCGGGTTTGTGATCGCCTGATTGCGCGCCACACGCCCCACCAAACGCTCGTGATTTTTATTGACCGCCACCACCGAAGGCACAAGTCTTTCGCCTTCCGCCGACGGAATCACAATCGGCTCCCCGCCGACCATCACTGCCACAACTGAATTTGTCGTGCCTAAATCTATTCCGATAATTTTGCCCATGAGTTCCTCGTTTAAAAGTTTGAAGGTTTAAAAGTTTAAAGGTTGCAAGCTTGAAGGTTCAACTCAACCTGCAAACCTTTCAACCTGCAAACTTGTATTTACTGTGCCACTCGTACCAGTGCGGGTCGGATCACTCGTTCACCCAACATGTATCCATTTTGTACCACATCAATGACGTGTTCGCTTTCAACTTCATCATTTGGTTCATGCGTGATCGCCTCGTGGAAGTTTGGGTCAAATGCCGCGCCCTTGGCTTCGATGCGCTTCACGCCTTCGCTTTCCAAAATGTTCTGCAATTTGCGCGCGATCAGTTCAATGCCGCTCGCCCACGAATCATCGGCGGGGCGATTTTGCAAAGCGCGTTCCAGGTCATCCAGCGCAGGCAAAACTTTTTTGATGATGTCGCCCTTCATGTTGGCGTATGTCAACGCGTTATCGCGTTCAACGCGCCTTTTATAATTCTGAAACTCCGCCTGAGACCTTGCCCAGCCATCTTTATATTCAGACACTTTGGATTCAGCCTCCGCCAATTGGACTTGCAGCGCATCCAACTCTGCTTTGAGTTGGTCGCCATCAACAGGCATTGTCTCCGCTGTGGGCTGTTGAGGATCAAATACTTCTTCGTGTTTGTGTTTCTTTTTATCAGTCATTGCTCTCACTCTCTTAAGGTAATTGGTAAATAGTAATTGGTGATTGGCAATTACTATTTACCAATTACCAATTACCATTCTTCATTCTGAATTTATATTGTCATTCACTAAATTACTTAGTAATCCAGCCACATATCTTACAGTGGGAATCGTACGCGCGTAGGACATTCGCATGGGACCCAGCACACCTAATGTACCTGTTGCCTGACCTGGCGCGCCGTACCTTGCGATCACCATCGAACACTGACGAAGTTCCTCCCACTCACCTTCGCCGCCGATCAGTACCTGCAAACCGCCAACGCTACTGTTCTTCATAGATGCACGCGCAAGCAGTCCCTGCAAAGTTGATCTTTCTTCAAACAGACGCATCGCCCAGCGGGCTTCGTCTGATTCTGCAAATTCGGGTTTGCCCAAAACGTTGGTAAGTCCGTCTGTGTAAATTTCACCTGAGACGCTTTCAGATGTGCGTTTCATATCCTGAACCAGCAGCGTGATGATGTCCTGCTCGAGCGCATCAGCGCGCGAGGAAGATGAAAGGGCGGCAACTGCGTCGATGGAAAGACCAGCCAACAGCGAGTTGAGATGCGCTGCCGCCTGACTTAATCGAGTTTGATTTACAGGTTCGGCTAAAGTCAAAACCTGCTGGTTGACTTCGCCGCCTTCCATCACGATGACCATCAAAACCTGCCGCCCCTGCGTGGAGATCAACTCAATATGTTTGAAGCGGATCGTCTCGGCGTGCGGCGCGGTCACCAGCGACACGCCCTGCGATTGATGCGCCAGTACAGACGCGGCGAGCGTCATCCACTGTTCAACTTCGGGAGGCGCCTGAAAGAATTGGTGCGAGATGGTGTTTTGCACCGAGGTGGGCAACTCAGCCTTGTGCATCATTTGCCCAACGAAGACACGGTAGCCCTCTTCCGCTGGCACACGGCCGGCGGAGGTGTGGGGTTGTCTTAGGTAGCCCATCTCTGTCAGCGCGGACATTTCATTTCGGACGGTGGCAGGACTCAGGTCAAGATGGAAGCGTTCCACCAATCGCTTTGAGCCGACAGGCTGTGCCGTCTCAATATAGTCGCGGATGAGAAGCTGGAGGATGGTTCGCTGTCTTTCAGTAAGTTCGTACATGGCTTTACAAGTCTACATGCGAAAATGAAGAGCGTCAATAAGAGGAGTGTAAGAGTTTATAAAAAAGACCCCAAAGGTTTTGAAAACCTTTGGGGTCTGCCTACAAGAAAAGTTACGGTTGTTTTGGAATGGGACGCCACGCGGGGTCAAAATCGTCGAAGGTGACATCCTCAGTAATTCGGGCTTGATTCGCGCCTGAGGGTGTGGAGTAAAGCACGTGATAGCCGCGATCCCCGCCGCTTTCATAGGCAACCCAACTCCCATTTGGGGAATAATCCACATCTTCAACCGAAAGCACGCCCATCTTGATCTGCAAAGGCGAGTTGCCGGCGCCAACCTTAAGCGATAAGAGGTTTGGAAAGGTAAACTCGGTGACACTGCGCTGGCTGAAAAGGATGTAATCTCCATCTGGTGACCAAATGGGATATTGATTGGAAAGAACATCACCGCTCACAAAAAGCTGCTTTTCGTTCGAGCCCAAGCTGCTCATTATCCATAATTCATACGTGGTGACTCTTTGGTAGGCAAAAACAATTTGTCTGCCGTTTGGCGACCATGAGGGTTGACGGGCAGGTTTATTAATAGCGGTTTCCACTAAACGGTTGACATCGCCGCCATCCACTTCATAGGAATAAATTTGCATATATCCATCGCGCAAAGAGGTGAAAGCTATATATTGCCCATCTGGCGACCACGCAGGCTCAAAATCTCCGCCGCCCGGGGCAGTAGGCAGCGGCTTCAAGCCAGAACCATCTGCGTTAATAATAAACAAGCTCGATCCTTGATAAGTATCTTTCTTAATGCCGCATGGGGAAATAAATACCAACCGGCTTCCATCAGGAGACCAGGATGGCTGACATGCGCCGCCGGGCATATTGGTAACGGCAATGGCTTGATCGCTCATAATATTGGTGAAATAGATTTGAGCAACACCGGTACGAGTGGAGGCATACGCAACCTGTAAATAATCTGCGCCAAAGGGGGTGGGGATAACAGCATGATCGACAGGGGAAGCAACGGGCGTCTGAATAAGCAGAGATTCCAGCGTGGCAGTTGCCGCAATGGGATTTTCAGAAGGGATAATTTGGGTTATAGAAGTGGTTTCTGTTGGAATGGCAGTAAGCTCAACAGGAGGCAAAAACGGGAATAATCTCCGCATTGAGGCGGGAATTGAATTAGGACGAAAAGCCATAACCCCCAGAATCCCCACAACAAGGATTGCCAATAATGCACCAATCAAAAAATATCTGTTTCGACGTTCGCGCTCAAGTTGTTTTTTACGAGGGGAGACAAAAGCATATTCATCTGGCGGTGTGGAGTGGGTCAGAACATTTTCAGTTTTTTTGGACGGGTCACTTTTTCTTTCAGATTCTGAAGGCGCCGGAGGAACCGTATATGTGCCAAGCAGTTGCTGTGTCATCGACTTGGAATTGAGCAGGGCAAGCTTGAAATCATCTGCAGACTGGAAACGGTCACCAGGGTCTACTTCCATGGCTTTTTCAATGGCAGCCGCAAGGTGACGCGAAACGTCTGGATTTCTTTTGCGAAGAGGTGTGAGTTGAGCATTATCCATCGCGCGCGCAAGCCCGTCTTCTGGAATAACGCTTGTCAACGCGGCATAAAGGGTGGCGCCTAATGAGTAAATATCGGTTCGCGTGTCGGTGCGCGCAGTGCCGTACTGTTCAGGAGGTGAATAGCCTGGTGTCATTGCGCGCGCGCCGGTAGTGGTTGCCTGATTCCCCTGGTAAACTTTTGCAAGTCCAAAATCCACCAGAAAGATATGTCCATCAGGTGAAATTTTTACATTGCCGGGTTTTATATCACGATGCAAAATGGGGGGCTTGCGCGCATGTAAATAGGAGAGTGCATCGCACATGGCTGCGCCAATGAGGATCACTTCATTTTCTGGAAGGATGCCCACCCGCTCCATGCGCTGACGCAAATCCTCGCCTTCGATAAAATCCATGACGAGATATTGTCCCTCTCCCGCAATAATAAAGTGATCAGACACACGCGGAAGGTTTGGATGACGAATATTTGCCAGAATAACGGCTTCCAAGCGAAACTGACGAGCGTACTCTTCTGTTGTAAATAGATTTTCTTTAACAGCTACATCCACGCTTAGGTTTTCATCAATAGCGTGGTAAACCGATCCCATGCCCCCCTGACCGAGATTCTCTCGAATCTGATAGCGTTTATGTAATAGAGTTTCGTGTTCGAGAATCATTGGATGCCTGTCAAAATTATATTTTTCGCTCGCGGCATAAACCGTACGCCACTGACCGCCCCATTCAGGCAGCCCTAACAGTTAGGTATTTTACTCTGAAGTGGCAGTGGCTTTCATTTCTATTTTATTTCAATTCATTGAATGAAATGCTATTATTTTTGAAACTCATAAAAACAACCAGAGCACATAATTATACTCTGGTTGTTTTTATGAGTTTCGTGAGCAGGTCAATTTCCGTAGGGTCGCCAGGTGGGGTCAAAATCCAGTCCGAGGTCATTGGTAATGCGGATTCTGTTTGCACCTGTAACCGTCATGTAGAAAATGTCATTATTTTCATCATCCTCTTCACCTTCATACAAGAGGCTAAACCCATCAGGGGAATACTCCACATCTTCAATCGAAATAACATTTAGCAGCAAGGCGGCGCCTTGTTCCACTGAGCGGTCAGTCGAAGAGATACTCAAAAGGTATGGGAAACAGAATTTAGTGGCGCAGCGTTGATTAAACAAGATCAGTTTCCCGTCGGGCGACCACGTGGGGAGATAATCAGAAAATGCGATGCCGCTGCGAACGATCTGTTTTTGTTCGGTGCCATCCGCATTCATCAGCCAAAGTTGATACACGCCAAACCGCTTAACCACATAGGCGATCTGAGTTCCATCTGGCGACCACGCGGGCTGCCGTGACTCTATGCTCTTGGCGCCTTTTGTGATCTGATTTGTGGAAGTTGGATCATCCACGCTGATAATGAAAATTTCCATTTGACCGGTACGCAGCGATGTAAAAGCAATTGACTTCCCATCAGGCGACCAATCAGGGTCAAAATCGCCGCCGGGAACAGTGCCAATTGGAGTCAGTCCACTACCGTCTGCATTAACAATATACAGACCGGCGCCATAATAAATTTCGTCCACACCTTTACATGGAGAGGTGAAAACCAGCTTTTCACCATCTGGAGACCACGAAGGCTGACAAGCGCCTTCGGGCATATTTGTAATTGGAACCAAAGCCAGGCTTGCAAGATCAGCGAGATAGATCTGCGGCAAGTCCGTACGGTTAGAGGCGTATGCGATCTGCCCTGCTCCGCCGCCAACAGGTGTAACTGATAAAGTGGAAATGGCTGGAGCGGGAATTGTTGGAGTATTAACCACAGGTTCAACCGTGGCTGGAAGCAAAGTGCTTGTCGACGGAAGAGCCGTTGCTGTAAATGTAGGCGGCACAGGTGTTGAAGTAGAGGTGGAGGTAGAAGTGGAAGTCGCCACAAGGGTCTGCGTCGGCAGTGGAGATGGTGTTATGGTGGGCGTAGATGTGCTGGTCGGCGCAAGGAATGGAATCGCGCCGCGTAAATCCGCAGGCAAAATACCGGGAGCCCAAAAAGGCACGCTTCCTAAAATCAATAACAACAAAACAAGCACAAAACGTACTTGTGCAAATCGACGTTTACGTTCGCGTTCTTTTTGCTTCTTAAGCGGAGAAACGAACGGTTGGTCATCTGTAGTAGATGGCGGATGTACCGGACCAACCACAGGCGGGCGCGGAGTCTTTTCTTTGGCGGCAGCCACTGAATCAACGGCGTCATTCGGATCATTGGGCAGGAATGCCTCAGGGGGAGGCGGGGCAACGATATGGCTGCCCGGAGTTTGCTGAGTTTTGGAAGCAGATCCTAGTAAAGCCTTCTTGAAATCCTCCGCACTTTGAAAACGGTCACTTGGATCAATCGCCATGGCCTTCTCAATTGCGGTGGAAAAGCGGCGCGAAACCTTCGCGTTCCGCTTGCGAAGCGGGGTTAGTTGGGCATTATCCATCGCGCGCGCAAGACCATCTTCCGGTATCACGCCGCACAAAGCCGCATACAAAGTAGCGCCCAGTGAATAAAAATCAGTCCGCGGATCGGTGCGCGCTGTGCCATATTGCTCAGGTGGAGAATAGCCAGGAGTCATGGCGCGCGCGCCCGTCGTGGTAGCCTGATTATTGCCCTGATACACTTTCGCAAGTCCAAAATCCACCAGAAAGATGTGACCTTCCGGTGTGATCTTCACGTTGCCAGGTTTGATATCACGATGCAAAATAGGAGGTTTACGCGTGTGCAAATATGCAAGCGCATCACAAATGGCGGCGCCGATCTGCACCGCATCCTCTTCTGAGATCATGCCCATCCGATCCATGCGGTTACGCAGATCTTCCCCTTCGATAAAATCCATGACCAAATATTGCCCCTGATCTCCCAATTCAAAATGATCAGAAACACGCGGCATATTGGGGTGACGCAAATTCGCCAGAATGATAGCCTCAAGGCGGAACTGGCGCGTATATTCTTCAGTTGTAAAAAGGTTTTCTTTCAAGGCAACGGCAACGCCAAGATTTTCATCTATGGCGCGGTAAACCGACCCCATGCCGCCCTGACCAAGAATTTCAATAATACGATAGCGATTATGAATGAGAGTATTTTTTTCGAGCGTCATCAATAAAACCCTTATGATTTAGAGGAATGGCCGAGATTATATCAGATGGAGTTAGCGCGCTCTGCGAGCTTAAACCTTACAAAAACCCACGGCGCGCCGCCCGCTACCCACCAACCAACCAGCGCATAACGGATGTAACGCAGCAAATAAAATATAAAACCATCTCCTCGCGGGAAGATTTCGCCCAGACCTATATAAAAGATGAGGATGCCGATCAAGCCGATGACGTAACGAATGGCGCGCTTCTCAAGCGGACCCGAAGCCTGGTACCCACCCTTGGACATAATCCACGCTGCACCAGTTGCCAGCCCGAAGAACGTCCCTGCTGAGGTGAAGATACTGCTTGGGTCAACAGGATCAGGCAGCTCGGTAGCGGCAAGAAACGCGTTTGAAATCCACGACTCTGGGATTTGAAATCCGCTTCGCACGGTCCAGGTTCCGAATCCCATTGCAATAAAAAGCAGGGAAACAATAAATGCGATCAAGATTTGCTGGCGTAAAGTTTTTTTCATAACCCATGCGCCAACCGGTTCCCAAAAACGCGTGAATGCCCACAAGATCACTACGCCAAACAGCCAGCCAAAAACCACATCGTGCGGAAAATGCACGCCAAGGAATACGCGTGAAAAGCCGATCAAAAATATGATGATAATGGAAACAACCCAGAACCAGGTTCGTTTGGCATAAGCTGCGAACATGCCCCAGACGCTCACCGCAAGTTGAGCATGACCCGAAGGCGCGCCGAACGATGTTTCCATTGACCAAAGTGCGCGGACATGTGAACTGACCCAATATGGACGCGGGCCGGCAAATATTAATTTCCCAACGTAGTTGAATAGATTGCTTGTGACAAGAATGAACCCCACTCGCAAGCCGAGCGCCGAATCAATGCTCCAGTAGATCAACGGTAAGACCAGCAAAAAGAATTCTTCATTGCCGAGATAACTAAAGAAACGCATTGGGGAAATAAACCAATCTCCCACAGCACTTTGAAGGGCAATAATAAAACCAATTCCACTATCAATAAAGAACTGCATATGATCCTCCGATGTTTTTGTACGGTTTTCTCAAAGTAAATTGACCAGGAATTACTTTGATGGCGTACTTGGAACGCGAATTCCACGAATGGGCGAATTTTACGAATTTTTTGTGAATTTATTCGCGCTATTCGAAAATTCGCGACATTCGCGTTAAAAGTTTTTAACTTTGAGAAAACCATAGATGTTTTTGCGCTTGTAGTTGACGAACACGCGGACTTTATTGTACACTCAAACCATGGGAATTTTATCTGCGCCAGACAGCCTTGACCAGCGTTCATCCAATCATCGTCTCTTGGATTGGAGAGCCGCGATGCTGACCATTGCGCTTGTGGAAATATCAAGCACACGGCTGGTGGTTACAGAATGGACATCTTTTCTTTATTTCACGCAAACCATGGGATTTATCGGCGTGGTTTTGGGGCTTGCGCTTGGAAGTAGTCATTTTTCGCGCCAGACAGTTACTCGGCTTTCTATTGGCTATACGCTGTTTCTGTTCCCCGCTCAATTATTGCGCGCCACAGAAAGAACAGATTGGCTGTGGCCAGATGTTGTGTCGCTTCTCGGTCGTTTGCTCACTTCATTAATTCAATTTGTCAAAAATCAACCGGTTGACGATTCGTTATTTTTCACCTCAGTTGTTACGCTGGTTTACTGGATCATTGGGCTTTCTGCCGGATACCGATTAACGCGGCATAAAAATTTTCTGCATGTAGTTTTACCTTCCGGGCTGGCAATATTGACCGTGCAAGCCTTTGATGCAATTGACTCAAAACATATTTGGGAACTGGCTTTTTTTATTTTTGCGGCATTGCTCCTGCTGGGCAGAATGTATTTTCTTCAAAACCAGACCTTTTGGAAAAAATCAAACTTCCTGCTTTCAGATGAAGCTATGAGCGATCTTGAACGCGGCGCGCTGGCCGTTGCCGTGATTGCTGTATTTGTAGCTTGGTCATTGCCCGGCTGGATCAGCGGCGCAAAACCTGCGGCGCAGGCCTGGGAAGATTTCTCACAGCCTATTTTGGATAAATTCTCCAATGCGGTCAGCGCGTTGGATACGCCCTATGCCGATAAAAAAACGGGCGGAGATTTTTACGGCAATGCGCTCACCCTTGGACAACAAGCGGCGGTTGGAAATACGCCGATATTCACAGTTGAAGTAAAAGAAAACGAGTTCGTCCCTGTTCGAAATTATTGGAAAGGCAGGGCGTACGATCTATATCTCAACGGACGCTGGACAATTGCTTCCAGTTCAAGCGCGCCATTCCTTCCCACTGTGGATGAGTTGAGCATTGAATATCCAGATGCCAGATATGAATTGGAATTCACATTTACCAATGCCACGAAAAAACAAAGTTTGCTGTATGCGCCCGCTGAAACAATATGGGTCAGCAAAAAGGCAGACATCCTTTCAACGCCCATCACGGCTGGGGTGCAGGACGTAACTGCCTGGGTCGCCACCACAGGCCTATTGAACGGGAGCCAGTACAAGGTGCGGGCATTGATCGCCGATCCATCCATCGAGGAATTGCGCGCCACCAGCGCAGAATATCCCGCCTGGGTCACAGATCGGTATTTACAAATCCCCGCAGAGATTGCCCCACAATTAAGCGAACTGGCGTTGGAGATCACGGCGCCCTACGACACCGTTTACGATAAAGTACAGGCGGTCACTTCTTATTTAAGGAATGAGATCGAATACGAGACAACGCTCGCGGCTGCTCCGCCTGAGAACATGGACCCCGTGCTGTGGGTTTTATTCGACACCCAAAAGGGATTCTGCATGTACTACGCCAGCGCAGAAACGCTGATGCTGCGCTCGATTGGAATTCCGGCCCGCATGGCGGTTGGCTTTGTGGAAGGCAGTTTTGATGAAGCAACGGCGCAATATGCTGTCACGTACAAGGATTCGCACGCCTGGCCCGAAGTGTATTTTTCCGGCATCGGCTGGGTGGAATTTGAGCCGACGAGTATTCAGTTTCCCATTGAACGCCCAGAGACAAAAAACGCGGTGATCGAAGAAGCGACACCGGCGCCAAACCCTGTGGAGGATGCAACGGAAAATCCGCTGGAGCCGACTCCACAACCAGAGAAAGCTAAGTTGGCGGCGACTGGCTCTGCAAGAATAGGTCAACAAAAGTTGTACCAAAACCTGCGAAACACCGCGCTCATTGCCCTGACTTTGGGCTTGGGAATTTTTATCCTTCGCCTTTACTCTCTTAATAGCCGTTTGCCAGTATACTTGTCTAATCAATACGAGCGGCGCGGAATTGTTCCGCCGCGCTGGATAAATCGCTGGGTAGGTTGGACAAATCTTTCCCAGATTGACCGCGCATTTCAGGCTGTCAACTTAAGTTTATACTGGCTTGGACATCCGCAGCCAACGCATGTCACATCTCAAAAACGCGCCGAGGTTTTAATTCAATACCTGCCTGCGGCGCAAGATCAGACCCTGTCACTTTTACAGGAATATCAGACGGCAAAATATACACCCCGTGCTGGCAGCGCAGCCGCCGCCCGTAAAGCGGCTCTGATCATCCTGCTAAAGACCTGGCAATTTAGAGTAAAAGAAACCTTGAATTTTATTGATACCCGTTATAATCAATTGAAATAAATTATGAATGAACAAACCCGCCCCACGACTGTACCCGATCAACTCCTGACACTTGGCATGCAAGCGGGAAAAATTCGCGCCGAGCTGGAAGCCGCAAGACTCAAATTACCCAAGAACATACTTAATGATCTGCACTACCTTGAAATTACGCTGACGCACATCAGCGAAAAGATCGAGGCGTTTCAACGCGAGCACAATAACCTGCTGGCCTTGGCCAACGTGGGACAGGTCATCAACTCATCGCTTGAACTCGACGAAGTGCTGACCATCGTGATGGACAACATCGTGCGCCTCACCAAAGCCGAACGCGGCTTTCTGATGTTACGCAACGAACAAGGTGAGATGGTCACAAGCATGGGGCGCAACTGGGAAATGGAATCGATCAACTCCTCTGAGTTGACCGTGAGCCGTTCTGTCGTAGGGCGTGTGATTGAAACGGGTGAGCCGCTCATCACCACCAACGCACAGGAAGACCAACGCTTCATGGGACAGGAAAGCATCGTGGCTTTCAATCTGCGTTCCATTTTGTGCGTACCCCTAAAAGTCAAAAATGATCTGATCGGCGTGATCTATGCCGACAACCGCATCCGCGCGGGCATCTTCGCTGAATCAGAGAGGAATCTGCTGGTTGCTTTTGCAAACCAGGCCGCAGTTGCGATTGAAAACGCGCGCCTCTTCTCATCGCTCAAACACACACTCGAAGAAGTGACCGGACTCAAGAATCTGATGGACAACATTTTCGCATCCATCGCCAGCGGCGTAATCACTGCCGATATTGAGAATCAGATCACACTCACCAACCGCGCCGCCGAAACAATTTTGGGGGCTGCATCGAGCGATATCATCGGGCATTTGCTTAACGATACGCTTGCTTCTGTTTCGAAGGAGCTTGAGCCGCATCTGATGGAGATGCGCGAGACCGACAAAGCCATCGCAGATTTGGAAATCAGCCACCACTCACCCACGCGCGGCAACGTGGACTGGCGTTTCAATCTATCTCCGCTGAAAGACGCAGGACAAAAGACGCAAGGCGTTGCCATTGTGCTGGATGACCTGACCGAAAGAAAGAAACTTGAAGCGCAGCGCAGACTTTTTGAACGCATGGTTTCGCCGGCTGTGATCGAGCAACTTGACCCGAACAGTTTACAACTCGGCGGCAAACGCATCAACATCACTGCGCTGTTTGCAGACATTCGCGGATTCACCACCTTTAGCGAAAGTCAGGAACCAGAACAACTGGTGAAAATTCTCAATCGCTACCTGGCCGCCATGGCAGACGCCGTCCTCGCGCAGGAAGGCACCATTGATAAATTTATGGGTGACGCGATTATGGCGTGGTTCAACGCGCCCATTCCACAACCTGACCACACCCTGCGCGCGGTCAAGACTGCCTTGATGATTCGCGAATCCATCGAGAATTTATACAAAGAACTGCCCGCCAATTCTCACCTTGCCTTTGGCGTAGGCATTCACTGCGGCGATGCAGTATTGGGTTTGATTGGCACCGAAAAAAGACTGGAATACACCGCCATCAGCGACAGCGTTAACACCGCCAAGCGAATTCAAGAGAACTCTGCCAAAAACCAGATCCTGATCAGCAAAGATGCGTATGAACGGGTAAAGAATGAAGTAAATGCCAAGCTTCATGCAGAAGTAGCCATGAAAGGCAAGTCACTTCCGCTGGAAGTGTTTGAGGTTTTGGGGATGAAGTGATAAGGATGAAGGATGAATTATGAAGGATGAAAGCGGGGAAAAGTGAAAAGTGAGAAGTAAAAAGACTTCCGAGGCAATGTGCTTTGGAAGTCTTTATTTTTTGCCAATATAAGCCATCCCACTTATTACTTTTTACTTCTCACCAACACTCTCCACAAACTTCACCAGCGCATCCATCCCCTTGCCGATTGGGTCAATGTCAATATATTCATGCAGAGTATGCGCGCCGCCGCCGGTGCTGACTCCCATCACTACGGCGGGAATGCCCATGCTTAATGGGATGTTTGCATCGGTGGAGCCGATGGTGAGCGCGGTATCCAAGCCCTGTTCACGCGTGCAATCCACTGCCAATTGCACCAGCGGATGCTCGGCTGGGATTTCTCCCGCGGGGCGTTCGCCGATGATCTCAGCCATGATTCGCACGCCTTCGCGGTCGGCATCTTTGAATAATTTCTCCACTTGATAGATCAATTTTACGAGCGCCTTCGGGTCTTCTGAGCGCAGATCCAATTCACATTTTGCTTCGGCTGCCAGCACGTTGATTCCCGTACCGCCGCCGAATATGCCGACGTTCATGGTGGTACGCGGCTGACGCGGCAAACGGATGGAGGTCAATTGTGTGACCAACGCCGCCAACTCATGCACCGCCGAAGGCTTGCCGTAATCAGCCCACGAATGTCCGCCTGCGGTTTTGGCGGTGATGCGATAGCGCCGCACGCCAATGGCGCGATGATAGATATGCCCAAGCGCCATCCCCTCCAACACAAGATAGCCGATCACATCCGCCTCAAAACGCTCGACCACGCCGCGCATCCCGCGCAGATCGCCGAGACCTTCCTCTCCCACATTTGCCACAAACCAGACATCGTGCTGCAACTCAACATTCCTCTCGCGCAACGCCCAGAGGATTCCAAACAGCGCGGCAACACCCAACGAGTTATCCCCAATTCCAGGGGCGATGATCTTCCCCGCTTCCTTCCTCATCTGCAAGTTGACACTGGCTGGAAAGACAGTATCCAAATGGGCAGAGACGATCAACGGTTTGGCTTTTTTCTGTTTCCCTGGCAAACGCGCATACACATTTCCAAGCGAATCCATGGAAACATCTTTGAGATTTTCCTTTTGGAAAAGTCCACGCACGAATTCTCCGCGCGGACCCTCTGAAAAAGTAGGCGCAGCGACTTGCTGAATTTGAATGGCAAGGTCAAGAACGTTGGAACGTTGGAAGGTTACAGGTTTAAAGGTTTCACGCGAAGCGTGCGGGTTTTCATTCATCATTCATCATTCTTCCTTCATCATTAGTTTTTATATCTCCCGCACCACTTCTTTAAGTGAACGCAGGCGTGCTTCGGCAAGACCTGGCATAACGCCCAATGCGTAAAAAGGTCCGCTGCCTTCAATTTTGAGTGAGGCGGAAACATTTCCATACAAAGTTGCCATTAAGGGATCGTTTGTCTTTTGAAAGCCAGCAAGAAAGCCGCCGCAGAAGGCATCTCCTACGCCGGTTGGGTCTCCAAGCCGTGACGGATAGGCGGGAATTTCGTAACGATGACCACCCGCCACATCGTACAACATTTGTCCTTGCAAACCGCGTTTGATTACGATGACCTGCGGACCAAACTCACTGACCTTGCGCGCCATTTCCCACAGGTCGTTGGTCTCGCCCCAGAAGAGCGCGCGCAATTCCTCTTCGGATGGTTGGAAGACTGTGACACCTTGCAGGACGAGTCGCAGATCACGCCAAAAGCTGGGAGTCATGTAGCCGGAAGCAGGATCCAGGCTGACGGTTTGGTCTGCTCCGCCTCTAAAAAGGTTGACCATCTGACTCTGGCTGATAAAGTCAAAGGGGCAAAGATGCACGTAGCGGACATCCCGATAATCCTTTGGCGTATCCAAAGCGGCGGGCGAGATTAAATCTGGCACACGCGGGTCTTTGTTCGACTCATCGGGGGCTTGATACCCGAGCAATGATTTTGGAAAGGCAAGTTGGCGGCGGGCGAAATGCGAAACCGCATTGGAATAACTGCGCTCATTAGATTCGGTGAATGCGACGAACGTACGCAGATCAACGTCTTGCAATTCGCGGAGTGTGCGAATGCCGCGCGTGTCAAAACCGCGGTCTTCAATATCGCGCACCCACTGGCGCGGATAATTCTCGCCAACGCGCCCAAGCAAGCCCGCGTTCGTATCCCAAACAGCCAGCCCGCCCGCGGCGTACAACAAACTGCCACCTGGAGAATCCAAAAGTGGTTGCCCTGAGGGCGGCAAAATATATTCACGAGTCAGTTTGCCCGCGATAACAAAAGTAGGTTGCATATCTCCAAGTATACAAGCAAAAGGTGAGAAGCAAAAAGTAAAAAGGAAGATATGAAAAAAGTCATGGTTCACGGTTTATAATACGACTGACAATATTAGGAGTTTTCACATGACCATAAAAACCGCAACCATTCAAAATGAACGTGTTCCGATCCAGCCATTTGACCTTGGACCTGTGGAGGACACCAAAGTAAATCGCTCTGCCGTTGAGCGGCGTGCCTCCACCATCCCCACCCGCCGCACGGTGAAAAAAGAATTTCAAGCCGCCTGGCTTTTGCAGGCTGTCCAAAATATTGACCTGACCACCCTCTCAGGCGATGACACGCCCGGCACTGTGCGCCGCCTGTGCGCCAAAGCCCGCTACCCAATCCGCGCCGAGTTGCTAAAAGATTTGGGTGTGGAAAAGCCCATCACCACGGGCGCGGTCTGCGTGTATCACAGCATGGTCGCAACCGCCGTGGATGCATTGCAAGGCTCAGGGATTCCCGTCGCTGCCGTATCTACTGGCTTTCCCGCTGGGCTGATTCCGTTCACCCAGAAAATTGCCGAAATCGAAGCATCGGTCAAGGCGGGCGCATCAGAAATTGATATCGTCATCTCGCGCCAGCATGTGCTCACCCAAAACTGGCGCGGCTTGTACGACGAAGTCAAAGCCTTCCGTGAGACCTGCGGCGACGCGCATATGAAAACCATTCTGGCCACAGGCGAACTCGGCACGCTCAAAAATGTGATGCGCGCCAGTTTCATTTGTATGCAAGCCGGCGCGGACTTTATCAAAACGTCCACTGGCAAAGAACCGACCAACGCCACCCTGCCCGTCAGCCTGGTGATGACTCGCGCCATCCGCACCTATTACGAAGCCACTGGCTACAAAGTGGGATTCAAACCCGCAGGCGGAATCCGCACGGCCAAGCAATCGGTGGATTGGCTGATCCTGATGAAGGAAGAACTCGGCGAAGAATGGATGCGCCCAAATTTGTTCCGCATCGGCGCGTCGGCTTTGCTCAACGACATCGAACGCCAACTCGAACACTTCGCCTACGGACGATATGCGTCCATGCAATATCAGGCGTTGGGATAGGAGCTTATTATGAAAACAAGAATTCTCTCCATCTCCATCATTCTGATTTTAGTGGTTTTGCTTTTTTCATGCGGAACCAATAACACGCAGCAAACGGACAACCTAAATGCGGATGCGCTCCGCACCGAAGCCGTCGAAACATACGCCGCATCCCTAACCCAGGTGCTGGTCGTTCTTCCAACAGCATCTCCCACGCTGACAGCAAAACCCTCCACCACCCCCACGCCAGAAGTGACCGCCACCCTCGAAACTCCTGCAGTCGCAAATCCCTGCTACAAACTGCTCTGGATCGAAGACCGCTCCATCCCCGATGGAACAGAGATGAAACCCAACGAGGTATTCACCAAGACATGGTACGTCCAAAATACTGGCGGATGCGCCTGGGCGCCAGGCTTCACCTTCAGTAACTTCGGCGGCGACCCCATGCGCGGGCAGACCATCGTATTCACCGAACCAGTCCCCGCGGGCGCAAAGCGTGAACTGTCCATTGAATTAGTTGTCCCCAGCGATCAAAACGGACTACTCCAAAGCGCATGGCGCATGACCGATGAAAATGGAGCTTTCTTCGGCGACACACTCACGGTCAATATCCAGGTTGGAACCGTCGCCACCCCCACCGTCACCAAAGCACCATAAATACACTGGGAATGCGGACTTTAGTCCGCATTATAAAAAAGCAGACTGAAGTCTGCACTCCGTTTCCAAGTACTATAATAAAAGTAGAGATAAAAAGGAGTTAACCATGGCTACCAAGAAAACTGAAAGCGAAAAGAAATTCAAGCGTGAAATCCCCGAAGAAGCCCGCGAGCATTACAAAAAGGCTCGTCAGGAAATGCGCGAAGCCGCCAAACTGCTTTTCCCCGAAGGTTTCCTCGAACGCCGCCGCGCCGCCCGCAAAGAAATGATGCTGGCTGTCCGCAGTATGCTCGATGCGGCGATTGAAAAGATGGAAGAAAAAGCGTAACGATGCACATGTCATTGCGAGCCGCTCTTTGGCGAAGCAATCTCCAACACAATGAGGGGATTGCTTCGTCGGAAAGAGCAAAAGCCCTCCTCGCAATGACATATTTTATTTAATTCCTACCTCTGCCCCCAAACATCACCCACAACAGAGTCGCGCCTGCGGCTCCGAGCAAGCCCGCCCCGAGTTGACCGTTTCCACTATTTAATAACATCACCCCGCTGACCAGAAACGCGGAGAATATCACCCCACCTGTCAGGCGGTCTACCGAGCGCCCCAGCGTGTGAACTTCGCGCGTCACTTGCGGAGATTGAACCACCAGCCCGCCCGATTCCATTTGCGCCAAAACGCGGCTGGCTTGAGATGGCAGAGCGATAAAAGCCTGCACCACATCCCCAACCTGTTCGAGGATGGAATCCAAACTAAACGCGGACGAGGCTTCTTCTTGTACGAGTTTGCTCGCGTATGGAGCAAGTTGCTTCCACAAATTGAAATCTGCATTCAAACCTGTACACATGCCCGAAAGAATCGCCAGCGTGCGGAGCAACATCAGCAGGTCGTTTGGAATTTGGAACGGCGTCTCAACCATCGCATTTCGCACCCGATGCCCGATGTCACGCACATCATCTGGGCGTACTTTTCGCAGGTCGTTAATAGACATACCCCAGAAACGGTCAAACACAGCAGCGGCAGTTTGCTCCAATGTTTGCGTGTTTGCGGCGGGTAATAAAAATCCCAACTCTTTATATGACTTTATCAAACGCGCCGCGTCGCGTGTGCCGACGGCAATCACCAACTCACGCAGCGCCATACGCAGATTTTCAGGCACATGCCCGACCATGCCGAAATCTACAAAGGTCAATTGCCAGCGCGTTAACTTGCTTTTGCTTCCTTTCTTTGGCGGCAACGGTGTGATGAACAAATTGCCCGGGTGCGGGTCGGCGTGGAAAAATCCGTCTTCAAAAATTTGTTCGAGATAGGTATCCAATAATTTTCGCGCCACCTCGCCGCGGTCAATGCCTGCGGCGGTGATGGCGTCATAATCGGTGATTTTGATGGCAAACACATCTTCCAGTGTCAGCACGCGCAGAGTCGAAAGGCTCCGCACCACGCGCGGCACATTCACGTATTTATCGTCTTTGAAATTCTCAAAGAAAGTTTCGGCGTTTGTGGCTTCTTTTTGATAATCAATTTCTTCATAAACAGTCTTTGTAAATTCGCGCAACAGAGCAGGCACGTCGGCATGTTCGCGGATGGGTCGATAGCGCATCATCCAGCCGCCCACCCGCTTTAAGGCAGATAGGTCAATGGCTACGATGGATGCGATATTGGGACGCTGCACTTTGACGACGACATTGATAAAGTCCGCGTCTTCATCCACCCGCAGCCTGGCTCTGTGCGCCTGACCAAGGGATGCGGCTGCGAGCGGATTCTCGTCGAACCACTCGAATTTTTCGGAGAGTGACGCGCCGAGTTCCTGCTCTGCCAGTTGACGGATGTCTGCAAAACTTTCAGCGGGAACTTCGTCCTGCAAATCTGCGAGGGTGTCGGTGATCTCTGGCGGAAGCACATCCAGCCGCGAGGAGAGGAACTGCCCGACCTTAATCATCACGCCGCCCATGCGTAATGCCAGCGCACGAAAACGCAACGCATCCTTGCGAAAACGTTCAGCGCGCGTGCTCTTTGCAAGTTGACGAAAACCGATTTTGCGAAGAAACAATTCCCAGTAAATAAAGCGGATAATAACTCCCGCAAAAAAAGTAAGAATGCGGAGATAACGTCCGCGCAGGTGAGGTTTTTTCATTATTAAGCTCCAGCAATTTTATATTTTACTGATGATAACTCCGAAGGAGTGAAATGATTATAGACCTGCATAAAATGGATATGCCAACCCCGAAGGGGTGTTATTGGTTTTCTGATAAACCATGTCACCCCTTTGGGATTGGCATGGCTATTTGTATAATTCTATAATCGTTTCATCCCTTCGGGATTGGATATTGCGTCACCATGAAAGAATTGTATCACTGGCAGGATGGTGCTTTTTTGGCAGACAATGCTTGAGAGGAGAAAAATCTCGTCGAGACTGAATCAGGTTTGGGCGGGGTGGGAAGCGGGGTTTCATCCAACAAATGAATTTTTGTCTTGCAAATCTGACAAATTGAGGTAGATTTACCTCTTATCCAAAATTAAGTTTCGTCCTCAAAATGTAACAAAAGTCACAATGTTTTTTCAGCGAGTAATTTATATTAAGCGTACGTTAATTTTATCCAAGGAGAGCCAATGTCGAAATTTCCATTCTTTATTGCCATTGCGGCGGCAGTCGTTGCGCTGGGGTATTTTGCGTTTGTGACTGACGCGGCGACGTATGCCGGAAGCGACCCTGAAACCTGCGCCAATTGCCATAACATGGATTCGCAGTATGAGGACTTTTATCACGGCGCGCATAAAGGTGTTGCTGTATGCGTTGATTGCCATTTGCCGCATGACAATCTGGCTGTGTATTACGCCGAAAAGGGCAGGCAGGGCGCAAAGGATGTTTTTGCCTTTGTCTCGGGGAATATTCCCGTGAAGATTCGCGCAACAGATACAACAAGGGGAATCATCCAGGCGAATTGCGTTCGCTGCCATGAGAGCGCGGCAGAGACGGTGGTGATGGGCGCCCAGCCTTTTGACCGCTATTGTTGGGACTGTCATCGCAACATCATGCATACCGTGCGCGGCGCCTCAAGTAACCCGTATCAAGACTCTACACTTTATCCAATTAAATAAGGAGACTGCATCAATGAAAAATTACACCAATCTTATTTTGGCAGGCATTGTGGTTGTTCTGGCTGTCGCGCTGGTGGGCACGCTGGCTTATATTAAGAATCAACCGCCAGAACGACGCTCCACTCAACCGCTGGTTGAGATTGCGCCCATGGAACCTGATTCATCCAAATGGGCGGTCAACTTCCCCAATCAATATGACACTTTGATGAAGACCAAGACCAACAATACGGATACTGTGTACGGCGGTTCGTCGGCTTTTTCGTGGCTGGAGCGTGATCCGCGCCAGGTGATTCTGTTTGCGGGCTACCCGTTCAGCAAGGATTACAACGATGACCGCGGTCACATCAACATGCTGGAAGATGTGCGCGCGACCAAGCGTTTGAATTTGGATGATAGCGACCCCAAGCACACGCCTGCCACCTGCTATTCCTGCAAATCATCTGACAACCCTGGCTTATGGGACAGAATGGGCATGGAAGCCTACGATAAGATGTCTTTCAATGAAATGACGCCGAACATCAATAACACCATCGGCTGTTCCAACTGCCACGAAGCGGAAACCATGCGCCTGATCGTGACCAACCCCGCGCTCAAGGAAGCCTTTGAACGTCAGGGCAAGGATTGGACAACCTTCACCCGTCAGGAAATGCGAACCGTCGTTTGCGCGAACTGCCACGTCGAATATTATTTCAAGGGCGATGGAAAGTATCTCACCCTCCCCTGGGACAACGGCACAAAGGTCGAGGAAATCCTGACTTACTACGAAGAAATTGGATTCAAGGACTGGGCATATCCCGAAACCGATACCCCCATGCTCAAGGCGCAGCACCCCGAATATGAATTCTTCACCGCTGGCTCCACCCACTACAATGCGGGCGTCTCCTGCGCTGATTGTCACATGCCCTACTCGCACGATGGCGCGACAAAATATTCCTCGCATGATGTGCATAGCCCGTTGCTCAATCCAGAAGAATCCTGCGGTCAGTGCCACACCGATACCAACTATGTGGTCGAACGTGTGAACATTATCCAGGAACAGGTTGCCAGCACCAAGATCACAACCGAAGACGCAATCGTTGACGCGGTCAACGCCATCAAAGCCGCTGTCGCCGCTGGCAATGCAGACCCTGCGTTGCTCGACGAAGCGCGCAAACTTCACCGCGAGGCACAATACATGTGGGACATCGTCTCCGCTGAAAACAGCACAGGCTTCCACAACCCCGAATATGCGTTGGAAACTCTGGCTGAATCCACCAACCGCGCGCGGCAGGCTCAAATGCTCGCGGCGCAATCCATCGGCGATACATCCCTGCTGACCACTGGAACGTATTACGCGACACCTGCTGCTCCGTAAAAAGTGAGAAGTAAAAAGTAAAAAGTGCGTCATCCGCAAAAGATGACGCACTTTTTTGTTGGAACTTTTTTGCCGATAAAGCGTCAGTAATAAAAAGGAGATCGCATGAAAAAAATAACCTTATTGTTACTTGCACTTATCCTCACAGCCTGTTCCTTTGGCGCACGCTCAGATTTGGATAAAAACCGCCAGACATGGCAGGATGCTGGCATCACCCATTATCGGTTTTCGCTTCACATCGGATGCTTCTGTGCGTTTCGCGACCAAATGCCCCTGACAGTTGAAGTTCAAAATGGCGAAATAATTTCAATGACCTACTCCGATGGGACTCTGGTCGATAAGACTGATCCAAACTACGAGACATTCTCGCAACACGCGACGATTGACCGCATCTTTTCTGAACTGGAAGCTGGTCTAAAAGGCGACGCAGATGAGGTCACTGTGACATACGACTCGACCCGCGGTTTTCCCAGCGAAATTTATTTCGACTATATCAAAGCTGCCATGGATGATGAACTCTCGCTCACGGTTTCAGAATTTGAGATATTGAAGTAACCACCTGCAAGATTTACACAAATCCCATGACACCCCTTCGGAGTTTTGTTTTACACAAGTTCAGCTACAAAAAAGGAAGACCGCTTTTACGGTCTTCCTTTTTACTTCTCACCTTTTACTTTTTACTTTCCACTCAATTACTCGGCTGTGACCACTGGCGGAAGATTTCCTGATCGACAATTTGAATGCGGCGGTCTTCGATTTTGATCGCACCGCTGCGCTCCAATTCTTTGAGCGAACGCGCCACCACCTCGCGGACAGTTCCCAGCCGCGCCGCGAGTTGTTCCTGAGTCCAATGCGGCGTGGATTTTTCCTCGGACATTTCTACGATCAGCCGTGCCAGGCGATGTGTCACCTGATAGAAAGCCATCTCACTCACCTTGTGAACCATGCCGCGTAACATCCTGCCAAAATTGCCCAATACCTTCTGTGCAAACTGCGGATGCAACGCAATCAACCCCCGCAACATTTTGTCATCGATCACCCACACATGACAATTTTCCAACGCTTCCACGTTGACGGGATTTGCCGAGCCGTCAAATGCGGGGACTTCGGCAAAGGTATCCTTCTCCTGCAAAATCCGCACGATGTACTGCCGTCCCTGCGGCGAGAGGCGAAATATCTTCGCGCTGCCCTGCTTAACGATGTACAAGCCATCGCACGGATCGCCTTCCCAAAAAAGCACATCTCCGCGCTGATATTCGCGCAAATTCATGTGCTCTGAAATTTCCTTCAACATGGTTTCAGGAAGGTCGTCAAAATATTCGTTGCCGCGCAATGTGGCAAT
Organism: Candidatus Brevifilum fermentans; assembly: GCA_945877125.1. Classification (GTDB taxonomy): domain Bacteria; phylum Chloroflexota; class Anaerolineae; order Anaerolineales; family Villigracilaceae; genus Villigracilis. The sequence goes on from CAMCQT010000001.1 coordinate 97,853, forward strand.
GCGTTCTTTTGTGCTGGTTTCAAGTGATTTCATAAAAGATAATCGTAGGTCACGCTTGCAGCGTGACTGTCACGTTATAAACGTGACCTACTAAACCTCGCCCAATAAAACCCGATCTGTTCCGCGATTGATCTCCCACGGATAGACAATGCGGGCATCGGTCACTGCCGCGTAATAATCAGGGCGCACACTGCCGAACAGGTTGCGATATGGATTGAAATGCATAACACAGGTCTCAGAGAATCCGCCCGCCGCTGAGACGCGATTTTTTACAGCGGTAATCGTCCGCCCCGAACCCCAGACATCGTCCACGATCAGGGTTGGGCGTCCGCGCAGTTTATCTTCCGCAGGGAATTGAATAAATTGAGGCCAGACCATCAGGTTGGATTTTTCCGTCTTCGACTGGGCGGGAAAATCCACAGCGGCGGTCAGAATGTGCGTGATGTCCATCGCCTCGGCAAGCATTCCGCCGGGGATAATACCGCCGCGCGTGATCAACACCATCGCGGTAAATTCACGTTTAAATTGAGGAAGCAAGTAGTCAATCAATTTATCCACTTCTTGCCAGGTAATCATTTCACGACGAGGTTCAGGTTGCATGAGTTTCCTTTTTATTCCCGTCATTGCGAGGAGGGCGCTTTCCCCGACGAAGCAATCTCCGTCAATGAACGGGGATTGCTTCGGGCGAAGAACAAGAGCGCCCTCGCAATGACGATGATTACAAATTTACGCCAGCGCCGCCGCCAGTGGAGCAGGCGCACTTACCGGCACAGAACTACCCTGAGCTTTGGCGGTTTCAACTTCACGCGCCCAGATATACAGGCAGGTGTGATACGCGGTGTTGGTGTAGGAACTGAAAACGCTTGCCACCATCACGAACGTGAAAAAAATCAACGCACCAATCACAATACCAATCACTGAAACCGCCGTACTGCCGCCAGAAACAAAGGATGCGCCGCCACCGATGACAAAGGCGATCACAAAGCCAATTGCGCTAAAAACAAAACTAATCAGCCCTGTCACCCAACGCACACCCACTGTGCTGATTCCCACCAGCAAAAGATTTTCCTTCGTAATTTTCCAAATGCGCTGCATCCCGTCTTTGAGATTCAAGTCATCAATAATCATGGCAGGCAGCACAAGCAGCGCGGCTTCTGTCCACAAGGTTTCGAGCAGACTCGTTGCCGAACGCGCCAGACTGGCAACCATGCTATTTTTTCGGTTGCGCTGTGCCGCACTCTTCAGCATGTTCACCACAGTAGAAGCCGCCGCCAGAGTCAGAATGTCAAAAAAGTCACGGCGCACAATTTCCCATGCCTTGTCCATTCTGCCGTCACCTTCCGAAAGATAGCCGTAGATCAGGTAAATGGTCATGCCTGAAAACACATAAGCCACCACGAACTGCACAAAGACCAAAATGCCACCCATGATGAACATAATCCAGCCGCCAATACTCTCGATGCCAAAAATAAAATACCCGATAGCCAACGGAATGAAACCGATCACAGAAACGATCATCCCAACCACAAGCGCATAAATCGAAGGCTTGAGCAAATCCTTATCTTTGAAAGCCATGCCCCAAGCCTGCTTGAGGAAAGACCAGCCGCGCGAAAAACTTTGCATAATTCACACTCCTTTTAATATCTGGAGTCCAGAAGTTCTACTTCTGGACATCCGCAAGTAGAACTTGCGGACTCCACACCATAATCGCTCAGATTATAGCAAACTAATGGGGTCAACTTCAACGCGCCAATCATTTAATTTCATGTCGCGCAACAACGAAACAGGGTCAGGTCCGCGCACGATGATCTGCCAGCGATGGATGCCATCCATTTTTGAAAAGAAGGACGGGACAGGGCCAATCAACTCCGTTTGATGACGACCTTCCGCCGCCATCTTAACCCTCAGCTTGGTTGCTGTTTTCTGCGACTCTTCCTCCGCTTTGAGCGGGTCGGCGTGGCGATATTCCAGCCGCACAAGCCGCGCATACGGCGGATAGCCCAACTGCTTGCGATACTCCAACTCGCGTTCATAAAATCCGTTCACGTCATGCTTGGATGCAAATTGAATGGCGTAATGTTCAGGCATGAACGTTTGCAAAATCACCTTGCCGCCCAATGATGAACGTCCCGCGCGCCCAGCAACCTGCGTCAGTGTTTGAAAAACTCGTTCGCTCGCAAATGGATCGGGAAGACTCAGCCCCACATCTGCCAGCACAATTCCAACCAACGTCACCAACGGCAGATCCAAACCTTTGGCGAGCATTTGCGTTCCCACCAACACATCTGCCTGATGATTGGAAAAATGCGTCAGGATCATTTCGTGGGCATCTTTTTGGCGGGTAGTATCCCAATCCCAGCGCAAAGTGCGGACGTTTGGAAACATGGCTTGCACATCGGCTTCCACCTTTTCACTGCCAAGCCCAAACTCGCGGATTTGCACACTTTGGCAAGCTGGGCAAGTCTTGGGTCTCTGGCGTGTGTATCCGCAATGATGACAAAGCAAATGTACTTTATCTTCCAAATGCAAAGTCAACGGCGTTTCGCAGTTGGGGCATTTCAGCACAGTTCCGCAGTCACGACAAAAAATATAAGTGGCGGTGCCGCGTCGGTTGAGAAAGAGGATGGCTTGCTCGCCGCGTGAAATCGTCTCAGCCAGTGACTCAGCCAGCACGCGCGAGAAGATTCCGCGATTGCCGTTTTTGAGTTCCTCGCGCATGTCCACCACTTGCACTGGGGGAAGACCTCCGAGGTTTTTAGAAACCTCGGAGGTCTGAGGAAACTGAATACGGCGCGGAAGTTCCAATTTAGTCAACTGTTTATTTTCTGCCTGAAATCTTTGCTCCACCGTTGGCGTGGCAGAACCCAGCACACAGACCGCGCCGCACAAACGCGCATAATCCTGCGCGGCGGTGACGGCGTGATAATACGGCGGCTCAGATTGATAAAAAGAACCATCGTGACATTCATCCACGACGATCAAGCCGACGTTGGGCAAGGGCGAGAACAACGCCGAGCGCGCGCCGATGATGACTTTGAGTTTTCCCGAACGTGCGCGACGCCAGGTATCGTAACGCTCCCCTTCCGAGAGTTTCGAGTGAACCAATCCCACCTGACCTGGGAAGCGCGAGAGAAAACGCCGCACGGCTTGCGGAGTCAACGCAATTTCAGGCACGAGGATGATGACTTGCTTGCCGCGTTTGATGGTCTCTTCGGCGGCGCGCAGGTAGATTTCGGTTTTGCCGGAGCCAGTTACACCGTAAAGGATGAATGATGAATGATGAATGATGAATGAATTGATGGATTGAATAATCTCGTTGAGAGCAAAATCTTGTTCGGGCGTCAACCTGATTACCTGATTACCTATCTCCCTAATTACCTGTTTCCCTATCTTATCGAGCGAGTCACGGAAGATTTCGCTTTCGAATAGGCGGATCAAGCCGCGCTCTTCGAGTTCCTGCAAGTCGGCGAGGTTGCAGCCTGTTTCGGCGTAGACCCATGAGAGGTTGATGGCTTCGGGCTGTTGGATTAAGAATCGCAGTGCCGCCTGACGACGCGCGAGGGTTTGCTTGGTGCCGAGATTGGGCATCTCCGCTTCGGCTTCTGCGGGTGAGACGGAGAGTTGGGCAACGCGCAGATATTTGGGTCGCACACGTGGGGCAGGCAAAACATGCTTCGATGAAAGCACGCCTTTTTTGACAAGAACCGACGCGGTCTTGCGCCAGTCTATTCTTGCAAAATGCGTGTCGATCTGACGTCCACGTAGCGCGCCGCGTTCATTCAATAAATTGAGCAATCGCTTTTGAACAGGCAAATCACCCACTGATAACTGACTACTGACCACTGAATACTGCACGTCTGCCTGCTGACTCAAGCCTGTGGGCAGCATGAGGCTGACGATGGAAGCCAGCGGATTCAGCGTGGACTCTGCCAATAGAATCGCCAGAGCAAGCTGGGGCGGAGTGAGAACGGGGGCAGGGTCGAGCAGATCAAGGATCGGCTTGGGATTCTCCACCGCGGGAGAATCAATCAACTGGGTGACAATCCCCTGCACCGTTTGATTCCCAAATGGCACGGTGACAAGACAGCCCGCTTGAATTTGCGATTCAAGTTGGGGGGGGATGGAGTAATCAAAAAGATTGGTGATGGTGGGGACGTTGATGGCGAGGCGGGCAAACATGGGATGATTATAATGTTTTATAATGCTGTGAACGGAGGCTGATATGTCAATGATAGTAATATTACTAGGCAGTGTTGTAGTTTTGATTTCAGTGGGGTTGCTGGCGTGGATGTTTATGAAAGCAAATGAAGTGAAGTTGACAGGCAAGACAGAAAGCAAGCCCGAGTGGATGCATTCGGAGCCGCCGCAGGAAACGATGGATGCGACCCGCGCAGATGGGGAAGGCGTGACGAGTTTCGATCACGATGCGGGCGAAAGACTTGCCGCGCCCTTTGCGGAACAGATCGAAGATATTCTGCGCGCAAAGCTGGACAGTGATCCGTTTAATAAATTTGAGATCGATTTTGGGACAGGCGCGGACGGCTCACTAGAGATCTGGGTCAATGGAAAGATGTACGCCAGTGTGGATGAAATTCCCAATGCTGGGTTGAAGCAGGCTTTTCATGAGGCTGTGGCGAAGTGGGAGAAGGGGAAGTGAAGAAAGTGGGGAAGTAAAAAGTGAGAAGTGAGAAGTATGTAGCGCAGGATGATTATCCTGCGCTATTTTTTGTCTGTAAGACAACTGCCGCGCCGTAGCCGA
>CAMCQT010000002.1 GCA_945877125.1 Candidatus Brevifilum fermentans
TTGAACCACCAACCATCCACGAATAGCTCACGAATGCTCGAATTTGTGGGCCGACATTCGTTTATTCGTGGAAAATTCGTGGACGGTTTGACAAAACAGCAAAATCAAGATCCTTGGCGGTGTCAGAAATTTTAGATTTGGAATTGCTGCGAGATAACAGATATTCTTGACTGGCTTTATTCATAAAAGTACAATCAGCAACTTATTGACAATTCCAGTTGGGGTTGCTTACATAAAAAAACTTGACACAATGAAATACACACTTAAATTACTGACATTGCTATTAATTATTTTGGCTGGCTGTACCAGTGCGCCTGCTCTTCCTGCGCCCACAGCCACAAAACAAAATATTCTGTTCAAGAATACTGTAGTGAGCCTGACCTTCGATGATGGTGACGCCGATAATTATCTTGTCCGCTCCAGTCTTACAGAAAATAATCTGCGCGCCACGTTCTATATTGTGAGCGGATTTACCAATTCAAATGGCTATATGTCCGATGAACAATTACGCGACCTGTATAATGACGGCAACGAGATCGGTGGGCATACACTGAGTCACACTAAACTTTTGGAAGTGCGTGGCGCAGAGCTTAAACGCGAGATTTGCCAGGACCGCTCCAATTTGCTTGCGTATGGTTTTGAAGTGAATTCCTTCGCTTATCCTTTTGGATATTATGACGATGAAGCAAAGCAAGCTGTCGTGGATTGCGGATATGGCAACGCCCGTGCTGTGTCTGGCGGTCCTGAGACATTTCAGCCCGCTGATGCGTATGGCTTGCGCGCCATGCCCTATATTGTCAGCGACACACGTTTTCCCAAAATGACCCGCTATGTGACCGAAGTGGAAAACGATGGCGGCGGCTGGGTGATCTTTGTTTTTCACCATGTCTGCGATGGCTGCGATCAGTACGCAATCAAGCCGGAAACATTTTTCAAGTTTGCAGAGTGGCTTGGCGAGCAGCAATCCAATGGACTTGTCGTAAAAACGGTTGGGCAAATGATGGGCGGGAAGTAATTTACTTCCATGTTCTAAATAAAAATCGGACAGTTTTCTTTTTCTTCCGTATCTAAAATAGCGGCACATGCGCCTGAAAATACGGTGTAACTCGGAAAATGTAAGGCAGTTTTATGTCATCTGGATTCAAAGCATTAACAAGTTATCAAAAAAACAGTAAAATATATATAGGAGACCATTATGCCCTCGTTAAATGACATCCTGGCTGTAATTTTAGGTGGAGGGCGCGGAGCGCGCCTCTATCCGTTGACGCAAATGCGTTCCAAGCCTGCTGTACCTATTGCGGGTAAATATCGTCTCATAGATATTCCCATTAGTAATTGTATTAACTCCGGGATATATCGTATCGCAGTCCTTACGCAATTCAACTCAGTATCTTTGCATCGCCACATCACAAACACCTATGATTTTGATGCTTTCCATACCGGCTGGGTGCAGATCTGGGCTGCAGAGCAAACCATTGAAAGCGCAGACTGGTATCAGGGAACGGCTGATGCAGTACGCAAACAAGCGCTTGAGATACTATCCAGCGGAGCTAAAAATGTGCTCATCCTTGCGGGGGATCATCTTTATCGCATGGATTACAAGGCAATGGCCGAATATCATTGGGCGAACAAAGCCGATGTTACGGTGGCTGTCCAGCCGGTTCCGAGAGACGAAGCCTCGCGGTTTGGTATCTTAAAACGCGAGACAGATGGTCGAATCTCATCTTTTGTTGAAAAGCCAAAAGACGCTGAAACTCAAAATAAATTCATTAGCCGCGATGATGTCGATCGTCCGTTCCTCGGCTCAATGGGGATTTATATGTTTAAGACCAGAGTGCTGATGGAACTGCTCGCGAGTTTCCCAAGCTATCATGATTTTGGCAGCGACATCATCCCCCAGGCGATTAAGACTCATTCGGTATTCGGGTTTGATTTTGACGGCTACTGGCAGGATATCGGAACGATCCGCTCTTTCTACGAGACCAACCTGGCGCTTACTACTCCAGAAACCCCGTTCAATTTTTACGATCCGAAACTGCCTATTTACACAGACAGGCGTTTTTTGCCCGGCTCAATTATTGAGGACAGTAAACTTTGCAACGTGCTGGTCGCGGAAGGGAGTCGGATTCAGAAATCTGACATCTCACATTCGATCATTGGGATTCGCAGCCATGTCTCAACTGGAAGCACCATTAAAGACAGCATCGTGATGGGCTCAGATTATTATGAACGCGGCGAGGAAGGTCTCCCCATTGGTATTGGCGCAAATTGTTATATTGAAGGCGCCATCCTTGATAAGAACGTGCGTATGGGAGACAATGTCATCATCCGTCCGTTCCCGCGTAATACAGATATTGACAATGAAAAATGGTACGTGCGTGATGGAATTGTTGTCATTCCAAAAGACGCAGAAATTGAGTCAGGGACAAAAATCGCTCCTGAGTAACGCATAGTTCAAAATTGCCCTTCATATAGTTTTTGTATGGAAGGTTTTCATCGAAAGTTTTAAGCGAGGCCGCAAAGAGAAATTTTGAATCTTTGCGGCCTCGCGTTGGATAATTAGCCGGCTGTTTGATGAGTTGGGCTATTTCCTTTGAACTGCAACCCACTTGCAATTACCAGATGGCGAGTGCGGCGTAAGTCAACATTAAAATTATGCTATACTCGCATATATGAAGTCACCGCGCGAATATTGGCCGCGCTGGGCAGAGACCTTGCGCCGTTATAAACTTCACGAACTTACTGCCATGCTCCTTGAAGCAGGAACCCCGCTTGCATTGCTTGGAGCGCAGGTGTTGTATTTTAGCCGCGGATTGATCGCAAACGATCAACTAACGGCTTTGGCACTAACATTGGAAGAAGATAACGAAGCGCACGCATTCGCATCCTTCCTTGTTGAGGAGAGGGCGTCACCATGATCATCATCGAATTGATTATCCTCGCGGTTATCGCATTCCTTTTATTGGTGATCACACTTTGGAAGCGTAAATCCCCCGCGAAACTACGTGAAATTCCTGCGCTTGCCCAGTTGTCTCGTATGTTGGGACTCAGCGTGGAAGATGGCACGAGCCTGCATATTTCACTGGGATCTGGAAATCTGCTGGATGTACGCGGCGGTTCTGCACTGGCTGGGCTTGCAATGTTACGTCACATTGCCGAGCGTACTTCCGTGAGCGATGAACCCCCAGTTGCATCTGCTGGCGATCCCGTGCTGGGCTTGCTTGCACAAGACACTTTACAGGCGGGGTATCAAACTGCGGGTGTCAAAGAACTCTATGCACACACTTCTGGCCGGGTGGCTGGGCTAAGCCCGTTTGGTTATGCCGCTGGCGCAATGAACATTCCTCAAGACGAGAACGTTTCTGTAAATATTATGATCGGCCATTTTGGCCCGGAAGTCTCATTACTTGCCGAAGCATCTGAACGCGGGAGTGTGACCAACCTTGGCGCAAGCGACAACCTTGCTGGTCAGGCAGTGCTTTTTGCAAACACACAAGAATCACTGATCGGTGAAGAACTATTTTCAACAGGCGCTTACCTTGGCGCAGGCGCTTCACATCTTGCCAGCCTGACCGTGCAAGACATCTTACGCTGGTTGATAATTCTCGCTTTATTGGGCGGCGCTGTCGCCAAGTTTATGGGGATCATCTAATGCGAGTCATTACTGTTTTTATCGCAATTGTTTCAGGTCTCGCCGTTTTGGGCGGATATTTTTTGCAGGACTTCTTCCCTGTGCTAACCCAAGTGCAAACGCTTGTATTGAATTGGGCCATCATCCTCGCGGGTGTTGCAGCATTGGGCGGGATTCTTAATCTGATTTCGGTACATACTGGCAAAGTCCGCCACAGCGAAAAGGGGAGTATTTACAGCGCGCTTCTTGTCGTTAGTTTGGTTGTTACGTTTGCCCTCGGCATTATCCTGCGCCCCGAGCATAGCGCCATGAAAGTCGTCATGAGCGGCATAATCATTCCCACCGAAGCCGCGTTGATGGGAATCCTGACCATCTCCCTGCTTTACGCGGCAATCCGTCTTCTGCGCCGCCGCGTGGATGTGATGAGTATTGTCTTTTTGCTGACAGCCGTTTTTATCCTTTTGGGTTCGGCAACCTTGCCTTTTGGCGATATTCCCTTGATCGGCACTTTTGCGCGCTGGGTCACTCAAGTCGGCGCGCTTGGCGGAATGCGTGGTATTTTGATCGGAGTTGCGCTTGGCGCACTTACCACTGGTCTGCGAGTATTATTTGGCGCAGATCGTCCTTATGGCGGTAGCTAATGGCAAATGTCATTAAATGTCCTGTTTGCGGAGAAAACAACCTGTCAGATCAGGAATTCTGTCAGTATTGTCAAGCTCGCCTGCAACCGTTAACTGGAAACCTGAAAGGCGCAGACGCACCTCTCACCCCCGGCGAACTTCCTACAAAGAAAAGTACCGCCGACCTTGAAGCGGTCTTGCCGCAATGGCTAAGGGATGCGCGTAGTTCGGCGCGAGAGGCTTCTGACGAAGAAGCGATACAAGCCGCGCAAGCGCCACAAGTTCCACAAACGCCGCCCGCCTCTTTTGGGGCTGACCTGTTGGCTGGTTTGCATTCGCAGGGGCAGGCAGAAGACGACGAAGAAGAATATACGCCAGACTGGCTCACAGATATTACTGGCGAAAAACCGAAAACAAAAAAATCTCAAACCGAATCTTCTGAAGTGCGCTGGGTGGAATTAGGCGACAAGAAGGATTTTGCTCAACCTGAACCAGCTTCTGATACGCCGTCCTGGTTGACAGGGATAACCCCCCCAGCCGCACAACAGCCTGCCGAAGAAAAAAATGATTTGACTGACTGGTTCCGAGATACAAGCGATTCTCAGAAACCGATTTCATTCGATAGCTCGCCTTCCACGCCGCCTGCAGGTGAAATGCAGGACTGGTTACATTCGATGGGCGCAGATGAAGGCTCTTTCAATGATTCGGGTTCTACCGCTGATGAGCCGCTTACTTCCTCTGATACACCAGATTGGCTGCGCGCGATGGATGCGGAAAACGCCGCGAAGAACGCCGCTCCACCATTAAGTAGTTCGGGCGTACCGCCTGCTTCTTCCGATACCCCAGATTGGCTGCGTGCGATGACCGCTGAAAATGATGCGCCATCGCCATCTGCCGCTTCTTCTGATGCACCAGATTGGCTGCGCGCGATGGATGCGGAAAACGCCGCACAGAACGCCACCCTGCCATTAAGTAGTTCGGGCATACCGCCTGCTTCTTCCGACACGCCAGATTGGCTGAATGCCATGACCGCAGAAAATGATGCGCCGTCTGCTGCTTCTGAGGATGCACCGGATTGGCTGCGCACGATGGATGCGCCAGAGAAATCTCAAAGCGCTGACTCTGTCAGTTTTTCAGAGACAGCCTCGGGTGAGTCTGATGCGCTTCCTTCATCCGCTGGTGATACGCCAGACTGGTTGAAAGGAATCGAATCAAACGCATCTTCATCTGATCAGGATTGGTTGAAGGGTCTTCAATCGGAAAAAAGTGAAGAGCCTGCGCAAGATTTGCCCTCGTGGTTATCTGCTACGCCGCCTCCTGCGCCCAAGCAAGAAGTGCCGCCCCCCGCACCTGAACAAGATGCGGATGCGTTGGATATTCCAAGCTGGTTGAAAGCCGCCGCACCACAGTCGTCTATTTTTGACGAACCCGATGGCGAGCAGCAGGAGCCGGCTGGAGCTGCACCTTCTTCGGATACGAATGATTGGCTCAATGCCTTCAAGTCTGTTGAGCCTGAAACTCCTCAATCGGTTCCCGCGTTTTCGATGGAACAGCCTCTTGATTCTGCGCCGCCTGCTTTTGTAGATGACGCCCAGTCCAGCGCCAACGGCGAGTCACTCTTTACTGAAATGCCCGATTGGCTTTCGATTGTTGATGATTCGGCTTCGCGAGAATCGATCCCTGCGCCGATCACAAATGTAGATGCCATTGCGCCCGGTGATTTGCCATCGTGGGTGCAAGCCATGCGTCCGGTGGATGCGGGTACTCCACAACCTGTTTCAACTTCATTGTCCGGCGATAGAGCCGTTGAGTCGCGTGGGGCGTTGGTTGGTTTGCAGGGTGTGCTTCCTGCGGTGCAGGGTTTTGCACCCACCAGCAAACCCAAAGCATATTCGATCAAGATGCAGGCAAGCGAAGAGCAACTGGCACACGCGGCTTTGTTGGAGCAAATTCTTGAGGCAGAGACCGCGCCCGTTCCCATTGGTTCCTTCTCTGTGCTTCGAACTTCGCGCGGTTTGCGTTGGCTGCTGGCTTTCCTCTTTTTTGCAATCTTGACCACTGTTTTATCAATGCAGACGCAGATATTCTCGATGCCTGTGGGGTTGCCGCTTGAGGTGTCTGATGCTTTGCAAGTGGTGCAGTCTATTCCAGAAGGCGCGCCTGTGCTGGTGGTTTTTGATTACGAACCTGCCCGCACAGGAGAGATCGAATCTGCCGCAGTGCCAATGTTTGACCAGATGATTTTGCTGCGTCATCCGCACCTGATTTTTATTTCCACGCACGAGACTGGGGCGATCCTCGTTGAGCGATTCATCTCTGGACCTTTGGCTGGGCACAACTACCAAAGCGGAGTCGAATACTTGAATTTGGGCTACCTGCCCGGCGGTCAGATGGGCGTCCGCGCGTTTGCTCAGGACCCGGTTGTGACTGCTCCGTATGCGCTTGCTCAAAGTTCAAACTTACTTAATTTTGCACTCACGCCCGCGTGGAACTTACCCCCATTGCAGGGTATGACTTCACTTTCGCAATTTGCGGCATTTATTATCGTCACCGATAATGCCGAATCTGCCCGCGTATGGATTGAGCAAACAACAGCCGCCCCCAATCCAATCTCCGAAATTCCTTTTGTCGTAATTTCCAGCGCGCAAGCCGCGCCGGTGATTCAACCGTATTACGCCGCGCAGCAGATCAATGGTCTGGTGAGCGGTTTATATGGCGGCGCGTTGTTCGAACAGAATAATGCCGGACGCCCCGGCACTGCCCGTAATTATTGGGATGCCTACAGCATTGGCATGTTGCTTGCCATGGCTTTGATCTTGGGCGGCGGCTTATTGAATTTAGCTTTAGGTTTACGTGATCGCGCTGCGGCGAGGGAGGCAAAATAATATGGTAATCTCTCCCGATCAGATCAACCTGCTGACTGGTGTAATTGGTTTTCTATTCACCTTGCTCATCTTTAGTTATGTGCTTGGAGATAATCCGCTTTTTCGAGTTGCCGTATATATTTTTATCGGCGTTTCCTCAGGCTACATTGCCGCGGTTGCATGGTGGCAGGTGATTATGCCGCGCCTCGTTTATCCATTAATGTCTGCAATAGTCTCTGGCTCCATGATCGAAATGGGATTAATGGCAGTGCCCTTGCTCGGTGCGTTGTTGATCTTGATGAACGCATCTCCGCGCCTGATGGGCATGGGACGGGTTGCAATGGCATTTCTGGTCGGTGTGGGCGCTGCTGTGACCATTGCCGGCGCCCTAATTGGCACACTCATTCCGCAAATAATGGGCACGATCAATGCGTTTGATTTAAACGCCGCCACGACGCGCGGTATTGGCTTTGTTGAAGCAGTCTCCAACGGCGTAATCATCCTCGTTGGCACAGTCCTTACGCTTGCGTATTTTCACTTCGGCGCACGTCCAAAAGCGGATGGCTCGATGCATCGTTTGGGACTGATCGAAGTGTTGGCGTGGGGCGGGCGCGTCTTTATTGGCATTGCCTTGGGTGCGGTGTTCGCGGGTGTGTATGCCGCCGCATTGACTGCCTTGATCGAGCGCATCTCATCACTGATCAATTTCATCACTAGTTTGCTAGGGAATTTCCTGTAATTATGACTACATCCTTGGTTGATGGTAACTCCATTCTTGCTGTAGATGTCGGCGCGGCAAATACGCGCGCGGTCATGTTCGATGTGGTTGAAGGCGAATATCGCTTTGTGGCTTCCGGCACTGCACCTTCCACCGCAGAAGCGCCCTTCAAAGATGTCAGCGAAGGCGTCCGCAATGCGATTGCGAACCTGCAAGCGGTTTTAGGGAAATCCCTGCTGGACGCTTCACGAGACCTCATTACGCCGAGTCAGCCCAACGGGTCGGGGGTCGATGCGCTGGTCGTCACCATCTCCGCAGGACCAACCATCAGGGCAGTCCTCGTCGGCTTGCTCAAAGATGTCTCGCTCGAAAGCGCCCGCCGATTGACCGAATCCACTTATGCGCGGATCGTTGAAACCATCGGATTAAATGACCGCCGCAAACCCGAACAGCAAATTGATGGCATTCTGCGCGCGCGCCCTGATTTGATCGTAATCACCGGCGGCACAGATGGCGGCGCGTCACGCTCGGTCAAAAAATTACTTGAGCCGATTGGACTCGCAAGTTTTATTTTGCCGGAAGAAAAAGTCCCTGCGGTCTTGTTCGCTGGCAACGAAAAAATTGCCGAAGAAATAAAAACCCTTGTCGGCTCGTTTGCATCTGCTCTGCACGTCAGCCCGAATGTGCGCCCCTCGCTCGAAACGGAAGACCTTGAACCCGCGCAGCGCGAACTGGCGCGCATGGTTGTTAACATCCGCAAACGCCAGATCAAAGGCGTTGACCTGCTGGACATGTGGTCTGGCGGACATATATTGCCAACCGCGTACGCCACCGGCCGCATGGTGCGTTTTCTTGCGAAAGTGTACGGCGCAGAGAAGGGGATTTTGAGCGTTGACCTGGGCGCATCTGCCGCGGTGATCTCGGCGGGTTTCAAAAACAAATTTACGCTAAACGTATATCCGCAATTCGGCTCGGGCGAGAATTTGGTTGGCTTGCTCAACTACACAACACTCGAAGATATTTTGCGCTGGTCATCGCTCGATATTTCTGAAGGCGTTCTGCGCGATTATCTGCATCAAAAATCATTGTATCCGTCCACCATCGCCGCCACAAAAGAAGACCTCGTGATGTCTCAGGCAGTTTCGAGACAGGCGCTTTATCTCGCGATGCAATCAGCGCGCCGTGATTTTCCGCGCAAAGTTTCCAGCATCAAGCCGACTTTGACTCCGCTCTTTGATCCGATCCTCGCCGGCGGCGGCGCACTGAGCGACGCTTCGCGCCCCGGCCAAAGCCTGCTCCTGCTCCTCGACTCTCTCCAGCCTGTGGGAGTCACCACCGTCATCCTTGACCAAAATAATTTACTGCCCTTGTTGGGCGCGACTGCTGCACAAAACAGCATCCTGCCTGTGCAGGTGATCGATTCTGGCGCATTTCTAAGCGTGGGCACGGTAGTTGTGCCAGTTGTCTCGGCAAATTACGGCACGCCCATTCTACGGGCTGCGTTGACCTATGAAAACGGCGCCGAAGCGCGCGTGGACTTGAAATATGGCAGCATTGAAACCCTGCCCTTATCCAGTGGCGAAACCGGCAAATTGACTGTCCAATTAATGCACGGTGCCGACATTGGATTTGGCCCCGGGCGCGTTCCAAAAGACGGAATTTCAGTCAGCGGCGGTGCGCTAGGCGTAGTGTTTGACGGGCGCGGACGTCCGCTCAATTTGCCAACTGATGCTGTACGTCGGCGCGAACTTATCAAAAAGTGGACCTGGACCCTCGGAGGCGAGTAGATTATGCAAGCGCCTGTACATCATATTGTTGGACTTACTTCGATTGTGCGTGAGCGGCTTTTGCCGATCTCAGGTACGGTGCTTGTGCGTCTTAATCAAAAGGTTAATACTAGCGACGTGATCGCTGAAGCAAACTGGGCACGTGAGCATGTCTTGTTGGATATCGCGCGGATATTGGGTGTGAGTTCCAGTCTGGCAGATCGCCTTATAAAATGCAAAGTGGATGACCGTCTTGCCGCCAGTACCGAGATCGCAGTGGGCAAGGGACTTTTTCCGCGCAGCGTTTCCACTCCGCGTGAAGGTCGTGTGGTGGTCGTAGGCGGCGGGCAAGTGCTGATGGAAGTAGGCGAGTCAAAACTGGAATTGCGTGCGGGTATCTCTGGCACCGTGGTTGAGATCATCCCGAACCGCGGTGCGGTCATTCAAACTGCGGGCGCGTTGGTGCAGGGTGTTTGGGGCAATGGACGCATTGATTCGGGGTTGTTGGTCAACCTTGCTGAAAAACCAGATAGCGTGCTTACCGCCGAACGGCTGGACGTGAGTATGCGCGGATTTGTCATTCTGGCTGGCATCGTCAAGGATGCTGAGACACTAAAAGCCGCAGCAGATTTGCCTGTGCGCGGGTTGATCCTCTCCAGTTTGTATCCATCCCTAATTCCGCAGGCGCGTGAGATGCGTTACCCGATCCTCTTGACTGATGGTTTTGGTCCGCTGCCAATGAATTCTGCCGCATATAAACTGCTTAGCACAAATATCAAACGCGATGTCACCGTGAACGCAGAAGCAAATGATCGTTATAGCGGCTCGCGCCCTGAAGTAATCATCCCCCTGCCTGTTTCCACGGATCTGCCTGCTCTTCACGAAATGGAAAAATTAGCGCCGGGGCTGCAAGTTCGTATGCGCCGTCCGCCTGCAATCGGGATGATCGGCTCGATCATTGCTATAAAACCCGGACTGACCACGCTCTTGAGCGGCTTACGCGCACATGCGGCTGAGATCAAACTTGAGAATGGCGAAACGATTGTTGCGCCTCTCGTAAACCTTGAAGTTGTGGGATAATATCTACGTTATTATTAATGAAAAAATAACCAGGAGAGTGCTTGATGTCTTTCGATGAACCCAATTCCGATGATTTTGGAGAAGCCCCGCTTCCTGAGGAAGCAAATAATAATCGCACATTTATGATTGCGGTTGGTATTTTAGGCGGAATCATACTGATTTCCGTGGCTTGTCTTGGCGCGGTGTATTTATTCAGCAGACAAAATAAGGCGACTACGCAACAGACTAATGTATCAGCTGCGGCTACTACAACGGCTGCTGCACTGCAGTTGTTCATTGATCAATCTTTGACAGCTACATTCGAAGCCGCCATTCTGCCTACCATCACATCCACTCCGCTGCCCACTGCAACTCCGCCAGTGAGCGCCCCATCTCCTGTAAATACACCTGACCCAGCCAACCCCCCAGGATTAGCGGGGACGCAAGTCGCAGCCACAGCTACTGTTGGCGCGGCTTATACTCAAGCCGCTGCCGCACAGCTTACGATTGTGCCTACTACGACCGCCCTAGCCGGTACTGGTTTTGCGGATGAATACGGTTTGCCCGGACTTGTGGTTATGGCGCTTGCCTTTGTGATCGTGATTTTGTTTGCACGCAGACTGCGAACTGCTCCAGAGACGAAACGATAAGCAATTTCTAAAAAAATCAGGGCTATCCAGAAAATGGATAGCCCTTTTGTGTTTAAAGATGTGAAAAACTCGGTAATATTTTTATCCAAACCGTTCTTCACGCCAGACATCTGCTCGGTTGTGATACCCTGCTTGCTCCCAAAATCCGCGCTTGTCGCGCGGCATGAATTCCAAAGACCTTAGCCACTTGGCACCCTTCCAAAGATAGGGAGTCTCCAAATCTTTTTGAGCGGGGATAAAGCCCACCATGCCGCGCAGGGGATAGCCGTGGTCGGGCGTGATCGGTTCGCCGTCCAAATGGGTGGCAAGCAGAAAGTTATCCTGCAAAACTACTTCGAGAGGCAGGTTGACAGTGAAGCCGTATTCGGCATGTTGCATAACGTGCGTGGCACTCGGCTTGATCTTGATGATTCCGTTGTCCACCAGCGTTTTGATTGACACACCTTCCCAGGTTGTATCTACCTTGCTCCAGCGTGTGACACAGTGGATATCCATTTTCATGGTGGTGCGCGGCAGTTGATTGAAATCAGCCCATGACCAGCGTTTTTCTTCTTCTATTTCGCCCCATACGCGCAAATCCCATGTGGCGGGATTAAAAGACGGCACAGGACCATAGTGCAAAACGGGGAATTTAACCGTCAACGATTGTCCTGGCGGAAGCCTGCCTTCAGAACGTATGCGGTCTTCTTCTTTGCGGCGGTCGAAACCTTCAAATGCAAACATGATCTACCTCACTTTCTAAAATAGAAACCAATATTGAATAGACTCTGCCTACCCGGTTGATGTTACTTGCAAAAGATTATAGATTTCTTATCTGACAGGCATGTCAAGGATGGGCACAATCAATGTGCAAGGTAAAATCCTTTTGAATTGGAGCGAATACCTCTTATAATAGTCGAAAACATAAAACATAAGGAAAGAAAATGAAATCTCCTACTTTTAAGCAACGTTTTCAATATTGGTTCGATAATTACATGTCGCGCGGTTCAAGCGCGATGCTCACTGGGCTGTTTGTCCTCTCTGCATTAATTATTTTCATTGTCGCAGCGCTGGTGAAGCTAACCAACTCCGCGCCCGATGGAGCAAGCTTTTTTCAAATCGTATGGATGGGATTGTTACGCACCCTTGATTCTGGCACGATGGGCGGAGATACAGGCACTCCCTTCTTTCTCTTCATGATGCTGGTCGTTACCTTCGGGGGCGTTTTCGTTGTCAGCGCGTTGATCGGTATTATTAATAATGGTCTCGAAGACAAAATGGATGAACTCCGCAAGGGGCGTTCGGCTGTTTTAGAGAATGACCACACCCTCATCCTTGGTTGGAACACGCAGATATTTACCGTTATCTCCGAAATCATCCTTGCCAATGAAAGCCGCAAGAGCGGTGCAGTCATCGTTGTGTTGGCTGACCAGGATAAGGTCGAGATGGAAGATGCGATCAATGACCGTATCTCCGATAAAAAAAACACGCGTATCATCTGCCGCTCGGGCAGTCCCATTGACCTGACCGATCTTGAAATCGCCAGCCCGCACACCGCGCGTTCTATCATCGTTTTGGCTGACGGTGCAGACCCCGATACGCATGTCATCAAGTCTGTTTTGGCGCTCACCAATAACCCCAATCGCCGCGCAGAGCCGTATCATATTGTCACCCAAATCCGCGACCCCAAGAACATGGACGTGGTCAAGATGCTCGGCGCGAAAGACCTCGTGCAGCCCATCCTCACCAACGAACTCATTGCACGTGTCGTCGCGCAGACCTCACGCCAGAGCGGCTTGTCCCTTGTTTATACCGAGTTGATGAACTTTGGCGGCGACGAAATTTATTTCAAACAAGAGCCTGAACTTTCTGGCAAAACCTATGGTGAAGCGTTGCTGGCTTACGAAACTTCCACGTTGATGGGCATTCGCAAGGCAGACGGAACCATCACCATGAGTCCCGCCACAGACACACGCATTCAATCGGGCGATCAGATTTTTGTGATTGCCGAAGATGACGACAAGATCAAACTTTCTGGACTTTCCCGCATCCCATTTGACGAGAGCCTGATTCAGGTTTCTGGAGCAGTTTCCAAGCCCAAGCCTGAGAAAGTGCTCATCCTCGGCTGGAACCGTTCCGGCGCCACCATCATCCGCGAGTTGGATAATTATGTTGCCAAAGGTTCACAGGTGTTGATCGTTTCAGATATTTACGATCTCGAAAAACAACTTCATCTTGAGGTTGGTAAACTCAAAAATCAAAAGGTCACAGTCCAAGAGGGAGATATTCGCAGCCGTGATTTGCTCGAAAGCCTGGGCGCCACGGAATACGACCATGTTATCGTTTTGGCATACAGTCACCTCGAACAGCAGGAAGCGGATGCGATCACGCTCATCACTTTGCTGCATCTGCGTGACATTGCCGAACGCGATGAGACCCCATTCTCCATCATCAGCGAAATGCTCGACCTGCGAAACCGTGAACTTGCCGAAGCCGCCAAAGTGGATGACTTCATCGTCAGCGAACATCTGATTAGTTTAATGATGTCACAACTTTCAGAGAATGCAGAATTGATGGGCGTCTTTGCCGATATGTTCGACCCCGAAGGCGCTGAGATATATCTCAAGCCGATCAGCGATTATGTCACCACAGGACAGCCTGTCAACTTCTACACCATCACCGAAGCCGCTCGTCGCCGCGGCGAGACCGCAATTGGCTATCGCATAATAAGCGAAAGTCACAATGCTGATAAGGCGTATGGCGTTCACACCAACCCGAAGAAAGCCGAGCGCATCAGCTTCTCTGATCAAGATAAGATTGTTGTGATTTCGGAAGGATAATTTTATTCAAGATGATAATGTCTAAAGGTCTTCAAGACCTTTAGACATTATTTTTTATATTGCTTCAAAAATTGAAATTGATTCGATGTGATAGGTCTGGGGGAAAAGATCAAACGGCGTCACTTCCACCAAACGATAGCCCCCAACAATCAGCCTCGCCGCGTCCCGCGCCAGTGTGGATGGGTCACAGGAGACATAGGCAATGATCTGCGGCTTGATGCTGAGGATCGCATCCAAGGCATATCTTTCGAGTCCTGCGCGCGGCGGATCAACGATTGCGTAGGTTGAACTGTCCAACCGACCAGCCAGCCCAGGCAGAATTTCTTCCGCAGCGCCTTCGTACAATTCAACATTGTCAAACTCATCGAGGTTGACTGCGAAATCCTCACAGGCTGATTCTGACTCTTCGATCCCAATCACTTGCTGGCATTTTGCCGCAAAGAATTTGCTGAATAGACCCACTCCGCAATATACATCCAGCAAAGTAGTGGATGCCGTGACGGGTAACCTCGAAACCAAATGTTCCACCATTTTTTCAGCCATCTTTGTGTTGACCTGAAAGAAAGAAGCCGCAGAAACGCGGAAATCTTTGCCTAAAATTTTGAAGATGAGATTATCCTGTCCTGCAATGACGACCGCGTGTTCATCAAATAAATGAACAACTGAAACATCCGCTTCAATTTCAAGTTCAGGCGTTTCAGGGTCTTCGGATTCGAGCACGAGCATTAACTCTTCATCCAGCCCTGCGCGCAGAGATACGCGTTCTACATCTTTGTTTGATTCGAATTGCAATTCGGGCCAGAATGCGTTGATCCCTGTTTCGGGTAGATGGCACTCTTCGATTGGTAGGGTGGAATTTCCCTTTGCGTTTATAAATCCAACCTTGCCCTCTGCTGTAAGATGGAATTGCACATGGTTGCGATAATTCCACTCAAGCGGCGATGCGACCATTTGCATGACGGGCGGGTTTTCAATTTTTCCAATCCGCTGCAACTGGTCGCGCAGAATTTCTGTCTTTGCCTGCAATTGTTTTTCGTAAGGCAGGTTTTGATAATGACAGCCGCCGCATTTCTCAAAGTGTTTGCATTTTGCGTCTATTCTTTCGGGCGATGCTTTTAATAGTTCAAGTAATTTTCCGCGCGCAAAATTTTTCTTGTCTTCTGTCAATTCCAGACGAACCTGTTCGCCAGGCAAGCCAAAAGGCACGAACACCGCGCGTCCATCGGGCAGGCGTCCCATGGCTTCTCCGCCGTAGGTCAGTTTTTCGAGCAGGATGTCAAATGTAAGATTGGTCATATTTTCCAGAATTCTTTTTAGATTTACAGGGTATTATTTTTGAATTATAACGCGAACAAAAAGAGGAAAGACCGGCAATTTGGTCTTTCCTCTTTTTGTTCGCTGCTTCTTCCAATATTTTATTTTAAGAAGAATGAGAGAGAAACAATCGCGACGACAAAGAAACCAGCCAACATACCAATGCGCTTAAGGTCTTTCTTTACCGTGGTGTAATCGGGATTGAACTCGGGGCGCGGTGTAGCTGTGGCAGCGATGGGCGCAGACTGAATTACTCTTTTGTTTTTCTTAGCCATTTTAATTCTCCTAGTTTTGGTATCGCGCAAAGACAACAATGCGCTGTTTATCAACAAGATATGGGTAGCACGAGATTAGTGTAACGGTTGGGCTGCCGCTGGATGCCATCACTTCCACGGCGGTTGGTTCAACTAAAACGGTGCGGTCAACGATGTAAACATACTGCCGCTGTTGTGTGTAGATGATGATCTGGTCGCCGGGTACAAGCCGATCCAAATAGCGGAATAATTCGCCGTAGACATCGTTGTGCGCCGAAAGGACAACGTTCCCATCCTGACCTGGGTCTGGGGAGCCAACATATTGCCCGACTCCCTTTTTGAGTTGTTCCCATCCATCGCCTTGCACAACGGGCGCGTCAATGTTAATCGAAGGGATTTGGATGCGGATCGCCTGATCTGGCGCAGATGTGGGAACAGGTATGTTTGCAAGTGACTGTACCATCGGGCGCAGGTGATCGGGAATTTCTGCTTCGTTGGGCTGCGTGTTGCCCTGTGCGTCTGGCGGGACGTGTCCTGAGGGAAGGACGACTGCCATGACTAGCGGCGTTGGTGTGGCTGTTTCGGGGTTGAGCGCTGCGACCACTTCGGTATTGAGCGTGCGGAGCAGTCCAAGACCATTCAGCAGTACACCGATCAGTCCGATCACCGCCAGCACTTCCACGCCAAGCAGAATGCGATCCATGAATTTACGGCGTGGGTTGGCGGGGAGAGGCTCGGGCGTGGATTCTCTCGCTTCTGCCGTATCAACTATCGGCGTAGACTGATGCGAGTCAAAATCAGATAGATCAGGCGCGACCGAGATCACGCGTCCTGTGCGGCGAAAATGTTCCAGACGTTCCTTGCGGGCGCCGCGTCTTTTTTCCACCAACAGGCGGCGAAGTTCTTCCACAGTGAGTTCTTCGGGTGTTTTGCGTCTTGCCATAGCGAAGCGGATTATACCGCAGGCATTGTCAATTTTTGACACTCTCGGTATAATGTTGGTTCTTCGGGCGGGTAGCTCAGTTGGTTAGAGCACTGCGTTGACATCGCAGAGGTCGTAGGTTCGAGCCCTATTCCGCCCACAGTTTGTGACAGTAAACCGTGTTGACCGAGACGAGTACGTGATTTTTATTCTGCCAGAGAGAAGAAGCATTTAGCTGAAAGCGTCTTCCAGAAACAATCACCGAAAACCACTCGCGAGCGTGAAACAGAAAGCTTTTAGCGATTAGCTTTTAGCAAGTAAGTTGAACGGATGGCTCCGTTAGAGGCTTAAGAGATGCTTTCGAATGGAAGTAAATCGGGTGGTACCGCGTGAATCAATTCTCGCCCCGTTGTCGGGTGAGATTTTTTTATTTAAGTTGATGTTGATGGACTCGAAAGTCTCCTGACTTTCGTCTGCAAATAAAGGAGATGCAAAAATGGCACAACAAACAGAACGTTACGAAGATACACAACTGTACAAGATTCGTCACTCTGCGGCGCATGTGATGGCGCAGGCGGTGTTGGAGATGTTCCCCGATGGGAAAGTTACCATTGGTCCGCCTGTGGAAAATGGTTTTTATTATGACTTTGACTTGCCGCGTAATCTCACGCCTGAAGATTTGGAATTGATCGAAAAGCGTATGCGCGGAATTGTGCAGGGCAAGCATGAGTTCAAGAAGACGATTATCTCTGCAGAAGAGGCAAAGAAGATATTCGCCGACCAGCCGTATAAATTGGAGTTGATCGAAGGACTCGAAAAAGGCGGACGCGACGAATATGGCAATCCGTTGAACGAGAAGCCTGATATTTCAATTTATCAGCAGGATACATTTACTGATCTGTGCCGTGGCCCGCACGTGCAGACCACGAAAGAGATCAAACAGGATGCGTTCAAGTTGATGAGCATCGCGGGCGCGTACTGGCGCGGCGATGAGAAAAATAAAATGCTCCAGCGCATCTATGGCACGGCTTGGGAGAGTAAAAAAGAATTGGAGGATTATCTCCGCCAATTGGAAGAAGCCAAGAAGCGTGACCATCGCAAACTGGGCAGGGAGTTGGAAATCTTCATCTTTGATGAAGAAGTAGGTCCCGGCTTGCCACTCTGGCTTCCGAATGGCACAGTGCTGGTTGATGAATTGGAAAAACTGGCGAAGGAGATGGAGGAGCAGGCTGGCTATTCCCGCGTCAAGACTCCGCATCTGACGAAGGAAGACTTGTTCATCCGTTCTGGGCATTTGCCTTATTATGCCGAGAGCATGTATCCGCCGATGGAACTGGAAGGCGTGAAGTACTACGTCAAGCCGATGAATTGCCCGATGCACCATAAGATATTCGGCTCAAAGGGACGTTCCTATCGTGACCTACCCGTGCGCCTTGCGGAATATGGAACCTGCTACCGTTACGAGAAGTCAGGTGAACTCTTTGGGCTGATGCGTGTGCGCTCAATGCAAATGAACGACGCGCACATTTACTGCGCCGAAGAACAGTTTGAGCAGGAGTTCATGGGCGTGATCGCCTTGTATCACAAATACTTTGAAATCTTTGGCATTGAAAAATATGTCATGCGTTTTAGTCTGCACGCCAAAGAAGGTTTGGGCAAAAAGTATGTGGATAATCAGCGCCTGTGGCTGAAGACTGAAGACATGGTGCGGCGTGCCATGACGAATGGCAATATCCCCTTTGTGGAGTCTGAGGACGAAGCCGCTTTCTATGGTCCAAAGATCGATGTGCAAATTTGGAGCGCCATCGGCAAGGAATTTACTCTTGCCACGAACCAGGTGGATTTCGCAGTCCCCGAACGCTTTGACTTAAAGTTCACAAATAAGGAAGGTCACGACGAAGTTCCTATTTGTATCCACCGCGCGCCGCTTTCCACGCACGAGCGCATGGTTGGGTTCCTGATCGAGCATTACGCGGGCAACTTCCCTGTCTGGCTTGCGCCTGAACAGGTGCGCGTCATCTCGATCACGGATGCGCAGAATGATTATGCAGAAAACCTCGCGAAGCAGTTGCGCGAAAGCGGAATCCGCGCCCATGCAGATTTATCAGCTCAGCGTATGAATTCCAAGATCCGCCAGGCGCAGTTGATGAAAGTGCCGTATATGCTTGTGGTGGGCGATAACGAAATGCAGGCAGGACAAGTCTCTCTGCGAGCGCGTGATGGAAGTCAGCAGAATAACATTCCGCTAGCGGAGTTTATCGCGCGGGCGAAAGATAAGATCGCACGACGCGTGAACGAGTTATAAAATAGACCGTGGACGACAGACGGTAGACCGTAAAATAAAACGGAGAGCTTTGCGGCTCTCCGTTTTGCATTAGTCTCGTAAAAGTTTTTCAAAATCAGATAAAGTTACCCGTGCTGTCATATCCAAGTTGATGGGTGTGACTGCAACGATTTTCTTTTCTCTCAAAACGTAGGCGTCCGAGTCTTCTGCTTCCAGCTTGATACCTTCGCTGTGTTGGTACGAGATGGGACCGGGTTGTTCCCACGAATCTCGTTTTGCTGGGACAGCGTCATAATATCGGCTGCGCGAAAGCCTTGCCACTTGCCACCCAGTCTCAGGCGTGGCATGGTTCGGCACTTCCACTTTGATCAAATCCACTTCCTGCGGAAATTTCTTTTCGAGGATCAGCCGTGCAAAATAGCCGGTGAAATATCCAGCCGTTGCAAAATCAATATCTTCTGAATGGGACAGGTGGTATTGTGTTTCTGTTTGGAGCGAGATCGCCAGTGCAGGAATTCCCATGGATGCGGCTTCCATGGCTGCGCCGACTGTGCCAGAGATGGTGATGCCCAACCCAACATTCTCGCCGTAATTAATTCCAGAGACAACCAGGTCAGGTTTGTACGGGATGATTTCCAGCACGCCATGTAGGACGGCTTGTGCAGGAGATCCGCCGACTGCATACACGTCCCATTCCTGACCGTTGACCTGTACCTGTTCCTTGCGGATGATCCCATCTGACGTGCTGGGCAAACTGCGCCCCATGCCCGAAGATTGCTCGCGCGGCGCGGCAACTGTCACATAGCCGATTTTGGAAAGTTCGCTGGCGGCAGCCCAAAGACCAGGGGAGCGAATGCCATCATCATTGGTTAAGAGAATGTGTGGTTTGTTCTTTTTCATGTATTCCATTATAAACAAAAAAGAAGTGGATGTTATCCGCCTTCTTTTTTGTGTTTCAGACAGGAATGGGGCGTGAGACCTACTGGTGGAATTTACTTCGTAAATAAAAAAAACGCCTTTCGTTATGAAAGGCGTTCTTCTGTGCTCCCGGCAGGACTCGAACCTGCGACCTATTGCTCCGCAAGCAAGCGCTCTAATCCACTGAGCTACGAGAGCATTTATTTAGCGAGGGGTATTTTACTGTAATGTACTATGATGGTCAAGGAAATTTTGGACGCAAATCGCGGCGGTAGGACTGCATTCTTTTTCTTACTCCTTTGGGTTTGCCAACAGCAGCCCTCAAAGTAGGTTGACGCCTTTTTTATTTTGTAGCAAGTCTTAACGCGAAAAGCGCAAATTGGGCGAATTTTCGCGAAACTCAATAAAAAATTCGCTTTATTCGTGTCATTCGCGTTAAAGATTTTTATGACCTTGGTAAATCCATGGCAGGTAATGTTTTATAGCTTGCCCTGCTTATTCATCAAGGCTATAATATTTTTACTGATTACTAAATAATCGTTTTTACAATAAAAAATCTGAAAGGTAAAACAATGCAATTTACAATAGATGAGCTTGGCGCGCTGCTAACCCAGCCTAAACCGTTGCAATTGATACGCTCTGACCTGAGAAAAGCTGATTTGAGCAAGGCTGACTTAAGCGAGGCTGACCTGAGCGGGGCCTACCTGAACGCGGCCAGACTACGCTATGCAAACCTAAACAAGGCTAATTTGAGCGATGCTAACTTGAGTGATGCTAACCTGCACGGCGCAACCCTGCTGGAGACAGACCTGAGCGACGCCGTCTTGAGCGGGTCTGATCTGAGTGGAGCTAAACTAAATGGCGCGCGCCTGACCTATACCAATCTGGGTGAGGCTAACCTAAGTGGGGCTGACTTGAGCGGGGCTAAGTATAATAAGGAAACAAAATGGCCCGCTGGATTTGATCCACAGGCGGCGGGGGCAATGCTCGAAGAATAAAATTCAAAACGAATAAGACTCAAACAGGGCAAACCGTAAAGTTTGCCCTGTTTTTAATCTGTCCTTCGCAAGGACGCCATGATAACTGTGTTGTCTCTGTTACCTTGTGAATGAGGGCGCACTTTGCGGTCAGCGTTCCAATTTTGAAATGTACGGTAGAGAGCTTTTTACATCAAAAAAACCGCCGTATCACTACGACGGTTTTTTGATTCTCAAAATTTCTACAACTCGATCTTCGCGCCCATTAAGGTTAGAAACTGTGACATCCAGGCGGGGTGAGCGGGCCAGGCGGGAGCGGACACCAAATTGCCTTCGGTCATTGCCTGATCAACGGGGATGCTCACGTATTCTCCGCCGCCATTAGTGACATCGGGACCGACAGCAGGGTAGGATGTGGATTTACGTCCCTTCAACACGCCAGCCGCTGCAAGTATTTGCGGACCGTGACAAATCACTGCGACAGGTTTATTTGTCTCGAAGAAATGGCGGGTGATTTCCAGCACGCGCGGATTCAGGCGCAGGTATTCGGGAGCGCGCCCGCCAGGGATGACCAAGCCGTCGTATTCGGATTCGTTGACTTCGCTGAAATTCTTGTTGATACCAAAGTTGTGACCGCGCTTCTCGCTGTAGGTCTGGTCACCTTCAAAGTCGTGGATGGAAGTCCGAATGACATCGCCAACGGCTTTGTCGGGACAGGCGGCTTCGACCGTGTAGCCCACCGCGCCAAGCGTCTGGAACGGAACCATCACTTCGTAATCTTCAACGTAATCACCAACCAGAAACAAAATCTTTTTAGACATGTGCAAGTTCTCCTTTGGAAAGTTGAAAATGAGTCAGGTCTGCCCGCTGGCAAATCTGGTAATACCAAGATGTTACAATAAACTTCAAAAAACGTCAAGGGAATGCGTAAATTCGACTGTTAAGGCTTTATTAAGGCGGCTTGACAAAATCTGGTAACTCCAAGATAATACAACATTATGGATATTAAACGAGAATCTGAACAACCTGTGTACCTTGCCGTGGTTGAGCATGTCACCTCTCTTATTAAACAAGGTGACCTCAAACCAGGCGACCCCCTGCTTTCTGAACGTGAATTATGCGAGCGTTTCAACGTCAGCCGAACCTCTGTCCGCAAGGCGCTGGCGATTCTCTCTGGCATGGGATTAATTGAAGTAACTCCGCGCAGCGGCGCGCGCGTGGCGCAGGCAAGCAGCCAGTTGGCGATTGACTCCATCAGCCAGATGATTGCCCGCAACCGCTATCAAGCTGTCCACCTGTACGAAGTCCGCCGCCTGATTGAAGTGCAAGCCGCCCGCCTCGCCGCCCTGCGCCGCGATGAAGCGGATGTGATCAAACTGCGTGAACTGCACAACCTGATTAAGGACAGCCTGCAAAATCCCACAGCCCTTCATCAAGCCGACATGCGCCTGCACGTGGGCATTGCCGAAAGCGCCAAGAACCCTTTCTTCGGCGAGTTGATGAGCGTGCTGATTTCCGCCTACATGGAAATTTTCAACGTGGTTTGGGCGCCCTGGGGCAGCGCAGAAGAAGAACAGGCGTTGTTCGCTCATTACATCCAACAGCACGGCATGATTGTCGAAGCCATTGCCGCCAGCGACCCCGAAGCGGCGGCAGCCTACATGACCCAGCACGTGGACGACTCGCGCAAGCAATACGAGCGCGTGTTGGCGGCGAAGTCAAAGGCGTAATGAGTTACAAGTTACCAATTACCAATCACGAGTGACATGACCCCTCCCAACCTAACCAACTTTCTAAATGAACTAAAACAATCCGTCACGGGCGAAGTCCGCACGGACGACATCAGCCGCGTGTTGTACAGTTCGGACGCCAGCATTTATCAGGTGGAACCCTTCGGCGTCTTCATCCCGCGCTCGGTGGATGAGATTCAAACGGCGGTCAAACTGGCAGCGAAATATCACATCCCGATTCTGCCGCGCGGCGGTGGGACAAGTATGGCAGGGCAGACCGTCAACGAAGCGTTGGTGATTGACACGACCCCGCACTTGAACAAAATCCTCGAAGTCAACGCGGATGAGAAATGGGTGCGCGTTCAGCCTGGGGTGATTCTCGCTTCGTTGAACACACATCTCAAACCGCTGGGGCTGAAATATGGTCCCGACCCCGCCAGTGGAACGCGCGCCGTGCTGGGTGGGATTGTCGGCAACAACTCGTCAGGCTCGCACTCGATTTTGTACGGCATGACCGCCGACCACATTCTGGCGGTGAAAGTGATTCTGGCGGACGGTTCGCTCGTAGAATTTTCAGCGAAGTCCGAAGCCCAATTGGAACAGATTCAAGCCCAGAGCGGAGTCGAAGCGGACATCTATCGCCAAATGTTGGCGCTGACTCGCAATCCGCAGAATCTTGAAGTCATCCGCAAAAGCACGCCGCCACATTGGCGCAGGTGCGGCGGCTACAACCTCGACCGCCTGACCGATGGCGAAGGCTTTTCTTTCCGTTGGGCATACGACCCGCGCTTCAACCTCGCCAAGTTGATTTGCGGCTCGGAAGGCACGCTGGGATTCATCACCGAAATCACGCTCAACCTGGTCGAGACCCCGAAGATGACCGCGCTGGCGGTTGTCCATTTTGACGACTTGCGGACTTCGCTTGACGCCGTGCCGACCATGCTCGAAGTGGAGCCGACCGCGATTGAAATGCTCGACGCGTACACGATGGCGCTGGTCAAGAACTCGCCGAATTATTCGGGGCTGATGGACACGTTTATTCAAGGCAAGCCGAACAACATTCTCATCACCGAGTTTTATGGCGAGAGCGTGCCTGAACTTGAATCCAAATTAGAAAAACTCAATCGTCATCTGCAAGCGCACAACATCCGCTCGACCGCCATTCTCAACCTGACTGACCCCGCCGCGATTGAAACCGTCTGGAAAGTCCGCACGGCGGGCTTCGGCATTTTGATGGGCATGCGCGGCGACATCAAACCGCTTGCCATCGTGGACGACGCCGCCGTGCCGCCCGCACACCTCGCCGATTACATCACGCAACTCGAAGCCTTCTGCAAGCAAGACCTCGACCACGAGATTTCTTATTTTGCGCACGCCAGTGCGGGCTGTCTGCACGTCCACAATTTGCTCAACGCCAAACTGGAAGCCGATGTAGCCAAGTTCCCGAAAATCATGTCCTACGCGGGCGACCTGCTCAAAGAATACGGCGGCGTGCTGTCCAGCGAACACGGCGACGGACGCCTGCGCAGTTGGCTCAATCCGCATTTCTTCGGCGATGAAATGTACGCGCTCTTCAAACAGGTCAAGGCGATTTTCGACCCGCAAAATATTTTCAACCCTGGCGACATCGTGGACGCGCCCGCCATGACCGACCATCTGCGCTACGGCGCTTCGTACCGCGCCATCCCGCTCACGCCCCTGCTCGACTTCGGCGCCGAAGGTTTTGACCGCGCCGTCGAGATGTGCAACGGCACCGCCATCTGCCGCAACTTAACTGGGACGATGTGCCCGACCTACAAAGCCACCCGCGACGAACGCCTCAGCACGCGCGGACGCGCCAACGCGCTGCGCGCCGCCATTTCGGGCGGAATTGATTTTTCCGCGCCCGAAGTCTACGACACGCTCGACCTGTGCGTCAGTTGCAAAGCCTGCAAAACCGAATGTCCCTCCTCGGTGGACATGGCAAAACTCAAAGCCGAGTACCTGCACCAGTATTATCAAAAAGGATTCAACCACAAAGGCAACAAAGGAACACAAAGGAAAACCTTCGTGACCCTTCGTGTCCCTTCGTGGTTCAAAATGCCTTTACGCTCGCGCTTTTTTTCCTACTTTGGGGATTTGAGCAAACTCGCCAGCGGGATGATGGCGCCGCTTGCAAATTTTGTTTTGAAAATTGGATTAATCCGCGGGATGATGAATCGCGTCTTGAAGCTGGCTCCCGCGCGGACTCTCCCCGCCTTTGCCCGATTCACCTTCGACGACTTTTACCGCCGCCGAAAGCGCTCCCTCATCCCCAACCCTTCCCCCGAAGGGGAAGGGAGTCCCCTCTCCCTTCGGGAGAGGGCTAGGGTGAGGGAGAAGTCCGTCGTGCTCATCGTGGATGTGACCCGCAACCACAACCATCCCGAAATCGCCCAAGCCGCCTTTTCAGTTTTAGAAGCTTGCGGATATGAAGTCATCGTCCCGAAGGAACATGACTTCGGACGCCCCGCCTTCTCGAAAGGCAACCTGACCCTCGCGCGCCAGAAAGCGCTGAAAGCCTTGAATATCCTCGCGCCGTATGCCGAGAAAAATATCCCCATCGTCGGCTTGGAACCCAGCGACATCTCCATGCTCATCGAAGACAACGCTTCGCTGTTGCCGAAAGACGAGCGCGTCAAATCAGTCGCCGCGCAATCTTTGACCTTTGAAGAATTCATGTGGCGCGAAATGCAGGCTGGAAATCTGGCGGGTAAATTCAGCCCCCAAAGCGGAAAAATTCTCCTGCACGGGCATTGTCACCAAAAGGCATTAATCGGCACGCGCTACAGCGAAGAACTGCTGGCGTTCCTCGGCTACGAAGTGCAGGAAGCAGGCTCAGGCTGCTGCGGCATGGCGGGTTCCTTCGGTTACGAAGCCGAACACTACGACCTCTCCATGCAAATGGGCGAACTGACCCTCTTCCCCGCCGTCCGCGCCCAAGCCGAATCCACGCTGATTGTGGCGGCTGGAGTCAGTTGTCACGAACAGATCGAGCATGGCACGAAGCGCGATGCGCTCCACCCTGCGGTTGTGTTGTCGAAGGCGTTGGCGTAAAAACTCCCCATCAATTTCGGGCGACTGCGAAGCATGCGCCTCGGACAAACGCATGAACTGACGGGACTTATCAACAAGGTAAACGCAGGCTGGTTTATGATTGACTTCAAAACCGACGAAGTCCGTTCAGACGCCGAATCGCAATCTGCCAGAACGGGTATGACCGTCAGGTGGCGCGATATGCTCAGGCATATCAGCAACCAACTCAAAGCTAAAGCAAAGACGCGGCTCGTCTTCCTGAATGTGAATGGCGAAGTCAAAATCTACGATTAAACATCCCATGGATATAAAAGTCTTCATTACCAATCAAGATTCAACCTGTGACGAATGCGGCGAAAAACTGGGGCACCACGCCTGGATCACGCTGGTTGAGAACAAAGGTGCGCTTTGCCTCTCGTGTGCCGACTTGGATCACCTCGTCTTCCTTCCCGCAGGAGATGCAGCGCTGACCCGCCGCTCAGCCAAACATTCAACATTGTCGGCGGTTGTGCTGAAATGGAGCCGCGCCCGCAAACATTATGAACGCCAGGGGGTGCTGGTGGAGGAAGCCGCGCTCCAACGCGCCGAACAGGAATGTTTGGACGATGCCGATGTGCGCGCCCGTAGAAATGTGCGTGCGGCTGATCATCGCATGGAACTCGACCAGGAATATGTCTCAAGTTTTGCTAAACGAGTGCGCGAATTATTTCCCAACTGCCCTGCTGGACGCGAACAAATTATCGCTGAACATGCCTGCCAAAAATACAGCGGACGTGTAGGACGTTCTGCGCAAGCCAAAAGATTGGATGAAAAATCCATTTTGCTGGCGGTCATCGCCCACATCCGCCATGCTGAGACGAATTATGATGAACTGCTAATGCAAGGCATGGATCGTTCATCGGCGCGCGTTGAAATAAAAGATGTGATTGATAAAATTTTGGGGAATTGGAAATAACCAAGCGGGTCGAGTCGCCCAATCCAAGCTGGCGGATAATATATTGCTGAATTCGCGGCAGGGAGCATCTTTTTGCCCCTTGAAGTATCAACCGCCGATGATGGCTGTATCTCTCCACGATTTCGGCTTTTTGTTTTCGGCTTACTCAATCGTCTACAATGTGTAATAAATATTTGACATTAGTCGTAACAAAATATTACATATGACATATCGTATTTACAGACTAAATCATTACAATACAAGTAAACATTTACAAAATCACTAAACATTTAGACAAAGCCTCATGTTAAAAATTAACCGCCAAACCGATTATGCCGTCCGAGTCGTCCTTGCCCTTGCCCAACGGGGTGAGGGGGTACGGGTGTCTTCTGCTGAGTTACAGCGCGAAATGCTCATTCCCAAAACCTTTATGGGGCGCATTGTGGCGCAACTGGCGCAAGCCGGCTTGGTACTCACCTTCCCCGGCAGAGACGGCGGCTTGCAGATTGCGCGCGACCCGCAAAACATTACGCTCAAAGATGTGGTGGAAGCCTTTGAAGGTCCCATCCTTATTTCGGAATGTATCATTTCGCAGGGAGATACAGACTGTCCTTTTATCCACTCCTGCCCGGTAAGTTCGAAATGGGGGCGGGTGCAAGCGGCAATGCTGCGCGAAATGAAATCCATTATTTTTTCTGATATGGTCAAAGAGAGCCTGAATTCGCCTGTGGCTCCTGAATTTCAGGTTCCAACGACTGGATAGATAGGATAGTTAAACCACAGGAATTACGCCTCATCCTGTAACATTTTTTTCACAAGGAGAAAGTATGGACGCTCTTGTTTTAGCTCGGTGGCAGTTTTCGCTGATCACCATCTTCCACTTCTTTTTTGTTCCCCTCACGCTTGGTATGACGATTCTTGTCGCCCTGCTCGAGACCCAGTATGTTCGCACCGGGGACGAAAAATATAAATCCATGGCAAAGTATTGGGGAAGCATTTTCCTGATCAATTTTGCCATTGGCGTCGTGACAGGTATTGTGCAGGAATTTCAGTTTGGCTTGAATTGGTCGGAATATAGCCGCTTCATGGGCGATATCTTCGGCGCTCCGCTCGCCATTGAAGCTCTGCTTGCCTTCTACTTGGAATCCACCTTCATTGGTATATGGGTCTTCGGCTGGGACAAAGTCTCCAAGAAAGTCCACCTCACCTCCATCTGGCTGGTCGCTATCGGCTCGAACATCTCTGCCCTCTGGATTTTGATCGCCAACTCCTTCATGCAGCACCCCGCCGGCTACATTCTCGACCCCGAAACCGGCCGCGCATTGATGAGCGACTTCTTCGCCTTGGTCACCAACCCCAACGTTGGTTACCAATTTACGCATGTACTAACCTCTGGCATTTCGATGGCCGGGTTTGTGGTGATGGCGTTCAGCGCCTGGCACCTGCTTCGCAAAAATGAACCCGCTTTCTTCCGTACCTCCTTCCAGTGGGCGGCGGTCTATGCGTTGGTTGGCTCCCTGTTGGTTGCCACCATCGGACATTTCCAGGGACAATTCCTCGTCAAGGAACAACCGATGAAAATGGCGGCGGCAGAAGCCCTGTGGGAAACTGAACAGCCCGCTTCGTTTGCGCTGGTGGCTGCCATTGACGAGAACGGAAAAACGAATCCCTTTGAAATCAAAATCCCATACGCCCTGTCCTTCCTTTCCTACAACAATTTCACCGGGGAAGTAAAAGGCTTGCATGATCTACAGGCAGAAGCCGAAGCAGAATATGGCGCAGGAAATTACATTCCGCCCGTTACCCTTAACTTCTGGTCATTCCGCATTATGGTGGGCGCTGGCTCGCTCATGGTTCTGCTTGCCATGCTGGCTGTATTTTGGATGAAAAACATCGAAAGCAAGCCCTGGCTTTTGAAGGCGCTCATTCCCGCCGCTGCATTGCCCTACTTGGCAGTCACCACTGGTTGGATCATGGCTGAAACCGGACGCTGGCCCTGGATTGTGTACGGTCTTCAAAAAATCGAAGACGCCGTCTCACCCAATGTGCCGGCCTGGAATATCGTGCTTTCGCTCGTGCTGTTCGTTGGGCTGTACGCTGTGCTTGGCGTGATCGCCTTCAAATTGGCGGTCAAATCTGGCACCAGCAACAGCCACAAACACGAAGGCGCTGCTGCGGATTAATTTTTTGACGGAGAAAAAACTATGAACCTGCAAATCCTTTGGTTTATTTTGGTCACCATTCTGTTCGTCGGCTTCTTCATGCTTGAAGGATTCGACTACGGCGTCGGCATGTTGCTCCCCTTCCTCGGCAAGAAAGACGAAGAACGCCGCGCCATCATCAACACGATTGGACCCATCTGGGACAGCAACGAAGTCTGGATGATTACCGCCGGCGGCGCGATGTTCGCCTCCTTCCCCCAAGTCTACGCCACCTTGTTCAGCGGCTTTTACCTCGCGCTGGTGCTGATGCTGGTCGCGCTCATTTTGCGCGGCGTGGCATTTGAATACCGCCAAAAATTCGCCGACAAAGCCTCCCGCACCAA
This sequence comes from Candidatus Brevifilum fermentans, assembly GCA_945877125.1. Lineage (GTDB taxonomy): Bacteria > Chloroflexota > Anaerolineae > Anaerolineales > Villigracilaceae > Villigracilis. Next base: position 29,060 of record CAMCQT010000002.1, read on the forward strand.
TTGGGATTGGGCGATCTTCATCGGCAGCGCCCTGCCCGCCCTGCTCTGGGGCGTGGCTGTCGCCAACCTGATGCGCGGCGTTGCCATTGACGAAAATATGAATTATTGGGGCGGTTTGCTGCCCCTGCTCAATCCGTTCTCCATCCTCGGCGGATTGGTCTTCGTCTCGCTCTTCGTCATGCACGGCGCAAACTACCTGGCGCTCAAGACCGAAGGCGAGATCGAAAAACGCGCCAAGGACATGTCCTTCAAGTCGTGGATTGTCGCCACTGTATTGACCGTGCTCTTTGTCGTCTGGACTTTCTTCGAGACCGACATCCTGACCAAATCTGGCGTCAATGGTTTGATCCCGGCCCTGCTGGCGGCAGTTGCGCTGCTGACGGTGGGCTACTTCAACAAGACAGGCAAATTTGGCTGGGCATTTGTCAGCGGATCGCTCACAGTTGTCTTTGCCACAGTGATGGTCTTTGCCGGTCTCTTCCCGCGCATTATGATCTCCACCCTTAACCCCGCCTACAGCCTGACGATTGAAAATGCTTCGGCTTCGGCGTACACCCTGCAAACCATGACCATCGTCACCTTCATCCTGCTGCCCTTCGTGCTGGCTTATGTCGGCTGGACGTATTACATCTTCCGCAAGCGCATCAAGACAGATGTAAAAACCCTCGTGTATTAGCAGCAATTCCAGAGATGAAAAATATTATCCACAGATTGCGCAGATTTAGCAGATTTTCTCTTCAATCTGTGTAATCTGTCAAATCTGTGGATGAATAAAAAAAACCATACTGGGAATTGCTGGTGTATTAGACCATAAAAAATCCTGGAGCAGTCTGCTCCAGGATTTTTCATTTTGACTTAAGAGATTCAATCACTTTCATTTCGATTTTCTGTTATTCGGGTACTGCCACAATGCCCAATGCGCTGGGCGCGGTCGGAGGCTTGCATTTCCACGGCGGGATTCCACTACGGGTTGAGGTGGATGACATAATCGGCGGCGGTCAGGTTCAAGCCCACGCCGCCCGCTTTGAGGCTGATGAGAAAGAACGGAATCGCGTCATTGGTTTGAAATTCATCCACTTTTTCCTGCCGCTTTTGCGTCTGTCCGTCGAGATGGTAATTACCAATCAGAGTCTTTGGGATAAATATTATTGTACTTAATTCCCTGCCTCGGCTCCGCCATCATCTCTGCCACCGTATCGCGCCACTTTGCATAATGCGCGTTCTCTTTGTGCGCGAAGGAAGCTTTATCCGTTTTATAAACTTCCACAAGGATAAAGCGCGTTGGGTCATCGTTTTGTTGAATTACATCGAAACGCTCAACGCCCTCTTCTTTTGCACTTTGACTGGCGTTTTCAATAGTGGCTTGTTTGAATGCATCCAACATTTCAGGTTTGACATGGACGTGGACAAGAACGATATTCATTTTGTCTCCTTGTGATGATTGATGGAAAATTCCTTCTGTAATTAATACACCCCAAAACAAAATAATGCAATTGCAGATTAAAACAAAATCGCCCTTTTTCAAGGACGATTTCATTGCTATTGTCGGGGCGAGAGGATTCGAACCTCCGACCTCTTGCACCCCATGCAAGCGCGCTAGCCGGACTGCGCCACGCCCCGATTGAGCGAACCGTATTATAGTCGCGTTTTGTTATTCTGGCAAATCGAATTTATGGCTGTTGTTACTTGCAGAACAGAGCATCTACTTTGGCTTGCATGGCAGGCTGTAATGGATAGCCATTTTCGTTCATGCGGTTGAGGTTTTTGCAGAGCTGCGGATTATGAAACGGGTCGTTTTTGAAATAAGCGGCGAGTTGTTCCACTTTTTCTGTTTGCCCAAGGTAGGCGTAGGCTTGCACGAAAGGTGTCCACTCGATCAGGTCGCTTGGGATAAGTTCAAGACGATTGGCTTTTTCACCCAATTCTGCGACGGTTTCCCAGTCACCTTGCTGGCGGGCTAGTTCGGCTTTTTGATAATAAAAACACCAATCATGGGCGGGTTCAGTGCCGAAGACAAAATCTAAAGGCGTTGAATTTGATTCATTCTCTGTGAGTGCATAAGAGATTTTAGAGTGGGGAAACATTTGGGCTATTTCAGGTGTGTCGTATTGTGAGCGTTCGATCCAGTGTCCGTCGATGATATGGACACAGGATTTGGACGAAGGCTGACTCATCACCAATATCCTGCGGTAGTTGAGGAACATAGTGTGGCTGCGGTATGTGTGGCTGACCTTCTCCGTTTCGCCGATGATGTTTTGAATCCCTTTTTCGTCGAGGCGGGTGGCTGCCAGTTTGTACTTGACCAAATCAATGCCAGGGTGAGGTTCTGGGTAATATAAAAAGTTCGCGGGACCCCAGACAATGTTGATGTCGTCTTCATAGTCAATAGATGGATAATACACAGCAAGCATTGTGCCTTCCTGAATTTTTGGAATACGCCAGTAAACCTGCCACCAGAAATCACGGATTGTTGCCTGTTCGCTGGCTGCCTTTATTGCAACTCCGCGATGGGTGAGGGCGGCAATGCCAACGAGGAGAGAGACTAGAATTATCTGTAGTCTTCTGGGAAACACGAAGTGGATCAACCCGACGACGAAAGTGACTGCGGCGAGAGAGGCGGGCAGGGCGTAATGTGAATATGCTCTGAAAATGACAAAACGATTTGCCATAACCACAGGCAATAAGCCAAAGATCACGCCTGCCAGTCCGAGTAGGATGGCTTGAATTGAAAAATTATCAGATTTGGAAACTGCTTCGGGTTGAGAATCAGAATTCGGGTTGGTCATGAAGCGGGTTGCGATCACAGTTAGAGCGAGGGTAACAGTCGCAATTGTGAATCCGATCCAGAGGTCATTTCGCTGAATAAGGGAATAATGCATTCTGAGCGGCGTCCACCAGGCTAGGATGGATACATTCAGGGAGCTTGTGAAAAGGCGTTCTCCCCATAATAAAATTGTTTCCACTGGCGTGCGAATCACGGCGCTGGTTTGCAAACTAATATCCGTCGCTTTTCTGTCACCTGTGAAAATGAAGATTTTCCAGATGATGAAGATCAAGGGAATGGTCAGTGGAATCAGGGAGGCTCGAACGGTTTGGATAATTTTGCGGATAAAAGAAATATCGCGTTGTGTGCTGGCGATCAGTAGAAAGATGCAAAGTATTCTGAAGGCTTCCATTCCGATGGCGTAGTCTACCAATGCTATGGCGGTCAAGCCGGTGAGGATTGAGCCTGCCCAAAGAAATATTTGAGTTGTTTTTTGCGTTGACTGGACTGCGGCAAGTGTGAGTGCAATTGAGAAGGTGTGCAGGCAAACACTGGCGAGCATGGGTTGATATTCAATGCCTTCGGGCCACCAGAGAAAACCCGGGTAGATCAAAAAAAGAAGCGCCATTGAGAAATTTGCAAAACGCTGACGGGGCCACAGTAAGTGAAAGAGCCACAGGGCGCTGTATCCGCCGAGCAGCCGCCAAATATAGATTCCGATGTGATAGGGAAGTGGATATGCTCCAAATAAAAAATAATAGATGCCGAAGAAAATTCCGCGTGCGGGGCGGTCAGAACTGAACATTATTTTGAAAATGGAGGGTCCGGCGATGTAGCCATCGTAGGCGTAGTACCAGTCATCTCTGTAGTAGGAGAACTGGTTGATGTTCAGCAGGTAGATCAGCGCGGATATAAAAGCCAGGGCTAATATCTCGATCCACCATTTTGTTTTGAGTTTATTTAGCAAGGACATGTTGCCTCGAATTTCATTGGATTGCAAAATTACTTCCGAGAATGAGTCTATTTTACTACCGCATAAATGTAACAATCACGCGGCTCGGGGCTGATGTTTGGGTGGGTGCTTTCTTTTCTCAGGAGTCCTTCGCGCTGCATTCCTGCTTTTTCCATGACGCGCTGCGAAGGGATATTTTCCACATCGGCGGTGGCGTATACGCGGCAGATGTCTGGTTGTTGAAAAGCCCAATCAATGGAGGCGCGCACGGCTTCGGTCATGTAGCCTTTGCCCCATTGGGCATACGCGCCGGTGTATCCAAAACTCATTTTGAAGGGTTCTTTTTCCAGCCGCAGTTCGATCATCCCGGCCAGCGCGCCGCTTTCTTTGATCTCCAGCAGGTAGCGGAAATTTGTATCCCCGTCCCAGCCGTCGATGGAGCGTTTCATCAGCGCTTCAGATTGCTCAATGCTTTGATGCGGATGCCAGGTGAGGAAGCGCGTCACTTCGGGATATTTTGCCCAGCTGTTGAATACGGCTGGGGCGTCGTCCATGCGCGGCTTGCGCAGGAGCAGTCGTTCGGTTTCGATTTGTTCAGGTGGTTTCATGATTGGTTGTCCTTGTTTTCCGCTGCATAATTCCCAGCGCCAGCAAACCGGCGATGTTGAAAATCACAGCCAAAAGTGCAACGAACAAAAAGCCAAATTGTTGATAAATGAGGGTCGCTAGAAATGCGCCCACTGCGCGCCCGATTGAATGACCTGTGACATTGAGCGACAACACTGTGGCGCGCGCCGTGGGCACAAGCTCGGTCATCAGCGGGATGTGGCTGACCATGATGTATTCAAAGGTGATGTAGAACAGGAACAGCCCGATCAATGCGCCGACCTGGGTTTGACCAATGAACGGGAGCAGAATCGAGGCTAGGGCATTGCCGACCAGCCCAATGCCCAGCGCGAGCGGTTTTCCGAGTCTGTCGGTGGTGAAGGCGACCAATCCCTCTCCGCTTAATTCTGAAATACCGATCACCGCAGATGCGCCTGCGAGCGCGGCGAGTTTTAATCCAAATGAGTCTTCGAGCCAGACTCCAAATACCATGGTAACGAGTTCGTTTGCACAGCTTGCCCATAACGCTATTGAAATTCCTGCCATTGCAGGCGCAGATGAAAACACGGCGCGATACCCCGCGCGCGAGTCTGTCACCCTTTCGTGGTGCGGATCTTCGCGCGGCATGATCTTCCAAATGACGAAGAAGGCAAATGCTCCAAAAATGGTCAACGCAGGGAATGGCGCAGACCAGCCATATTTTCCAATTAAGAATGCCATGAATGGCACGCCCGCAAAGAAGGCTGCAGACCACGCTACCTCAGTCACTGCCAGCGCGGTGCCGCGCTGGGCGTAAGGGACGCGATCTCCAAAGTGCGCCTGCATGGATGGGTCAAACATATATTTGCCGATCACGGCCAGGATAACGGCAGCCGCCAGCGTATATAGATTTGGATATATCGCAACCATGCCGACGCCGAGCGTGAAAACGGCGAAACCAGACAACATGCCGAATCTGCGTCCATGCCGGTCTGCAAAGGGGGCGAACAAGGGGCTGGTCGCCCCAAACAGCGCGCGCGCCGTCATCAAATAAGACATGGTGGAAATATCCACGCCGAGTCCGCGCGCAAATGTGGATAGAAATGGATACACCATCCTGTGGGCAGTATTCAGGATGGTGCGCAGGAACATGAAGATGATGAGTTGGAAGCGGATTCTCAAAGCGAACTTCAACTATTTAATTTGATGGTTAGAAACCAGCGCGTCAGGAAATAAGCTGCAAGAAAAGCCATCATGTTTAGCCCAATAAAAAAGCCAATGATGACGTAATTTCCTGAATTGAAAATCGGTGATGGGGGCGGGTGCATTATATTTTGAGCCGTTGCAAAAACCACGCGCAAGGCGATGATGTAAAGAATATTTGCAAAAGAAGTCAGCCACGAGATGTTGAAAAGCAATAAACCCAGTTGAAGTAAAACACCCGTCACCGCAAAGATGATGGCAAGACGGAAGCGCGGCTCAGCGAGAAATAATCCGTTCCAATTGGTTTGCATGGCGAACATGGACAGCGGCAGATAGGTAATCCAGAAGAGGATGCCAGTGCGTCCGAGGGCGGCGCTCCAGGCGTGGAAAATCTCACGCCGTAGAACCAGCCCCAAAAGTCCCGCAAAGGCGGCGGCGATGAAGGCGGCTTCCGCAGCCATGACCCAGGCTCCGTGCAGGTAGACGATCCGCACATTCGCTCCGAGTGATTTTTCCTCGGGACCGAAGAGAGTCAGCAGGGCGATCACAATGACGGTGATCGCAAAATAGAGGAGAGGCGATTTGGTTTTTGTCATGGCGCGAATTGTACTTCATCCAAAAAGTTTTGTTTGGCACGTTGCTTGACAATCCATTTACATGTGGATAAACTACAAAGTGTTTGGGGAGTAGCCGTCTGTTTCCCCGCAGAATTAGTTGTCGTCATCCCCTCGGCAGCTTGTGCGTTTGTAACGTTGGCGAGACCATCACGGAGGCTGTGGTGGTCTCGTTTTAATTTTTTAGAGAGACAACGAAGAGTTTTTGAGTTTGGGTTGGAAAATTTCATAATCAGGAGATTTTGAATGGCGCGTGAAGAAATAAGCGAACAGGAATGGTATGCGTTAAAAGCCGAAGATGTTTTAAAGCACCTTGAAGTAAAAAATGAGGGCTTGTCTTCTGCAGAAGTTGAAAAACGGCTGGAAATTTACGGTCCCAATCAATTAAAAGAAGCGCCGCGTCCGGGTTTCCTGGCGTTATTGTGGGCGCAACTGAACAACTTTGTTGTGATCCTATTAATTGTGGCTTCAGTGATTTCCGCCTTGCTCGGCGATTATGTGGAAGCCGCCGCGATCATGGCGATTGTTGTGCTGAACTCGGTGCTGGGCATCGTGCAGGAGCAGCGCGCAGAGCAGGCTTTGGCGGCACTCAAAAAACTTGCCGCGCCTGATGCACAAGTTTTACGCGATGGCGCGCGCCGTTCTGTGCCTTCCTATAACCTTGTACCTGGTGACATTGTATTTCTTGAAGCAGGTAATTTTATTCCCGCAGACCTGCGCCTGCTCGAAGCGATTAATTTGCGAGTGGAAGAAGCCTCACTCACAGGCGAATCACTTGCCGTGCAAAAAAATGCGGCAACTGTGCTTGAGAAAAATGTTCCGCTTGGCGACAGAAAAAATACCGCGTTCATGGGTACGGTTGTCAATTATGGACGCGGGCGCGGCGTGGTGACCAGTACGGGGATGCACACTCAACTGGGGCTGATTGCCACGATGCTGCAAAGTGTGGATACTGAAGAAACGCCTTTGCAGCGCAGACTCGACCAACTCGGCAGGTCACTCAGCATCGGCTCGCTGATCTTGGTTGCGGTTGTTTTCATCGTCGCGTTGATTAACCAAACGAATATCGGCGACCTGTTCATCAGTCCGCTGGGATATTTCTCGGAATTCGCAGAGCAGATCACCGAAGTCTTTATCATCGCCATCAGCCTGGCAATTGCCGCCGTACCAGAGGGTTTGCCCGCCGTTGTGACGATCTCGCTTGCGCTCGGTATGCGCGAGATGATTCAACGCCACGCGCTCATCCGCAAGCTGTCATCAGTGGAAACACTTGGTTCTGCCACTGTAATTTGTTCGGATAAAACCGGCACACTGACCCAGAACGAAATGACCGTAACCCGCGTTTGGGCAGATGGACAGTTTGTCCATGTGACGGGAACAGGGTATGCGCCAGTTGGAGAATTTCAGGTGGATGGCGCAAAAGTGGATGTGGCAAAATATCCCGCAATACTTTCCACGCTCTGGCTTGGGGTATTAAATAATGACGCCACGATTGAGACCACAGGCGAAAACGAATCTTCTCAGACCTATCGCATCGTCGGCGACCCGACAGAGGGTTCGCTGCTGGTGGCTGCTGCCAAGGCTGGGGCAATCCATGTGGATATTACAGATGCGTATCCGCGTGAAAATGAAGTGCCGTTTGATTCTGAGCGTAAGCGCATGATCACCATCCATGATGTGCGTAACCCGCTGGCAGAAGATCTTTCTCCATTTCATGATGAACAGCACAAAGATTGGGATGTGATCGCCGTTAAAGGTGCGCCCGATATTGTGCTCGGTCTTTGCACACAATATCAAGGCATGGACGACAAACCCCGTCCACTGACTCAGGAAGCAAAGGAGCGTATCCTCGCCGCCAACGATGCCATGACCAAAGACGCGCTGCGCGTGATCGGTCTTGCCTATCGTTTGGAAAAGGATGTTCCCAACGACCCTGAAAAAATCAAAGCCGCTGAATTGGAAAAAGACCTTGTCTTTGTAGGTTTGTCAGGCATGATCGATCCGCCGCGTACCGAAGTAAGACCTGCGCTCGAACATGCACGCCACGCGGGCATCCGCACGGTCATGATCACAGGTGATTTCCCGAATACCGCCAAAGCCATTGCCGAAGCGATTGGTCTCCTGCGCCCAGGCAAGAAAGTAATGACAGGCGCACAACTCGACGAACTGGACGATGTTCAACTTAAGGGCGTCATCGAAGATACTGATGTGTTTGCCCGCGTTTCGCCCGAACATAAAATGCGTATCGTGGATGCGCTGCAAGCCAATGATGAAATCGTGGCAATGACAGGTGACGGCGTGAACGATGCGCCCGCCATCAAACGCGCCGACATCGGCGTGGCGATGGGCATCACTGGCACAGACGTAGCCAAAGAAACCGCCGACATGGTTCTCACCGACGATAACTACGCGAGCATTGTCGCGGCGGTGGAACAGGGGCGCGTGATTTATAGCAATATCCGCAAGTTCGTGTTCTTCCTGCTTTCATCAAACGTGGCAGAGATCATGATTATCTTCCTTGCGACTCTTGCAGGTCTGCCCGCCCCGTTGACCGCTATTCAGCTTTTGTGGCTCAACCTCATCACCGACGGTGCGCCTGCGCTGGCTCTCGCCATGGAAAAGGGCGATCCCGATATCATGGATCAAAAGCCGCGTGCCAAATCCGAGCCGATTGTGAATCGCTCGATGGGAGTGGGCATTTTCATCCAAACCATTGTTCAAACGGGCGCAGTCCTGGGTGCGTTTGTCATGGGCTTGGCATGGCATCTCGAAGCAGGATCCGCCATCCCGTCAGGTGCGAACATGTTGTCCTTCGTCCTCGCGCATGACTGGCGCGGCATTGACGTCCAAACTGCCGAGACGATGGCTTTCGTCACACTTTCGCTGGCTGAGTTGTTCCGCGCTTATACTGTCCGCTCGGAGCGCGCTTCGCTGTTCTCGATCGGCATCTTCTCGAATAAATACATGCAATACGCGGTGGGAATTTCGATCACCCTGCTGCTGCTCGTGTGCGCTGTTCCGTTCCTGCAACCGATCTTTAATACCCATTTCCTGACAGGTCGTGAATGGGGTGTGGTGCTCGGTCTGGCGCTCATGCCCGCCGTTGCGGAAGAGATCACGAAATTCTTCCTGCGAAGAAGCAAGGCTTAATATCAAATCAAAAAAACTCCCGCAGACGACTCTGCGGGAGTTTTTTATTTTCTTTTCTTCAAAAACAAATGCATTTCTTTCAGCGTTTGTTTCCACGCGGATTCGGCATCCAGTTTGCGTTGAATATCTGCCGCGCGCTGGGTCATGAAATTTATCACGCGTTCATCCTCGCCCGCATCCAGCCAGAAGCCGTGGCTGTTTTCGGCGCAGTAATCCAACTTTAGGTCATACAAACGATATTGAAATTCTTCCAAGCCAGAGCCGCACTGTGGGCATGGATAATTTGTCTTCGACTCGAAATGCACCAGAGAACCCTTGTGCGTATCGTCGTCGAACACCACATCTTCCAATTTATCCAACTCGTTGAAATCCAGCCACATGCCGCGGCAACTGGGACATGAATCCACTTCGATCATGCCTTTGTAATATTTTTTGATCAGGTCAGCGTTGCATTTTGGGCAGTTCATTTTTATGTTCTCCCGACAATAAGCACGTCGAAATCTTGGTCTGTTTTCTTCAAACACAAAGTACACGAAGGTCACGAAGGGGAAATGAGCGCAAATTTGGCAAACGCCCCCCTTTGTGTACTTTGTGCCCTTTGTGTTTAATAGTTTTCCAAAAAAATCACGTGAACCCTTATTCAACAATCTCTGGCACGACTTGATTCACCAATTCTTCAACCGATTTTCCTTCCGAGCGAAGATCAAGCCAAACTAAAAACTCTGCATTTCCTTTGGGTCCCAGCAGCGGTGATTTGATTAATCCCAGCAAACCAAAGCCAGCTTGTTTTGAAAATGAAAGGATATCCAGCAAAACTTGCCTGTGGATTTCAGGGTCGCGGATCACGCCATCGCCGCGCGCGACATCTTTTTTCCCCGCTTCAAATTGAGGCTTGATCAAACACAGGAGTTGAGCATTTTCAGTCAGCCAGTTTTTTGCAACTGGTAACAATATTTTCAATGAGATAAAAGAGGCATCCACTGTGACAAAGGAAACCTGCTCAGGCAGTGACTCGACATGACGCGCGTTGGTTTCTTCCATGACGATCACGCGCGCGTAGTTTCGTAATTTCCAATGCAGAATGCCCTTGCCCACATCAATTGCGTAAACTTTTTCTGCGCCGCGCTGCAGCATGCAGTCGGTGAATCCGCCGGTGGATGCGCCCACATCGGCGCACACCAGACCTTTGACATCGATGCCAAAAGCCTCCAGCGCCGCATCCAGTTTTTCGCCGCCGCGCGAGACGAAGCGCGGGCCGTGGTCTACCGTCAGCGTGGATTTTGTGTCTATCGCAGTGGCAGGCTTGAGCGCCACCTGATCGTTCACTCGCACCTGTCCGGCCATCACCAGGGCATGAGCTTTTGCGCGCGATTCGGCAAGTCCGCGCTCCATCAATAAAACATCCAAACGAATTTTCGGCATGAAAATATTGTATCAGGTAAAATAGACGTATGCTAACCGCCTTAATCAAAACCATGCGCCCGCGGCAATGGGTGACAAAAAATATATTTATTTTTGCCGCAATCGTATTCGACAAGCAACTGCTCGTTGTTGATTCCTTTCTGCGAACCCTGGCTGGCTTTGCTTTGTTCTGCCTTATTTCATCCAGCGTCTATATTTTCAACGACATCGCCGACGTTGAGGCAGACCGCCAGCATCCTGAAAAGAAGAATCGTCCGCTCGCGTCGGGGAAACTTCCCATGTCCGCCGCGTGGACTGCCGGTATTTTGCTGGCGGCAGTTACCCTTGGAATTGGTTATTGGCTTGCGCCGTCTTTTGGATATGTGATCGGTTTATATTTTTTGCTTAACCTGGCTTATTCAAAATGGCTCAAACATGTTCCCATCGTTGATGTACTTGTTATTTCGGCAGGCTTTGTTTTGCGCGTGGGCGCCGGCGTTACGCTCATTCAAGTGGAACGCTTCTCGCCGTGGCTCTATGTTGTCATGACCCTGCTTTCCCTTTTTCTTGGCTTTGGCAAACGCCGCGCCGAACTGGCGCTGCTGGCGAAGGGCGCCGGCTCGCATCGTAAAGTTTTGGAAGGCTATACTTTGCCGCTGCTCGACCAATACATCATGATTGTTTCGGGTACAACTATTGTCGCTTATTCGCTTTACACATTCTCCGCGCCCAATGTGCCCGAAAACCACAGCATGATGCTCACCATTCCATTCGTGGTCTACACCATCTTTCGCTATCTCTATCTCATCGAAGTCAAACATGCGGGCGGTGCGCCCGAAGAAATTTTATTATCTGACCGTCCCTTCCAAATTGCCATGTTTCTTTGGGCAGTCACAGTCCTGGTAATTTTTTATATCTTGTGAAATCATCCGCGTCCGGCAAGATCATCCTCTTTGGCGAACATGCGGCGGTCTACAGCCGTCCTGCGCTTGCAGTTCCCGTCACACAAATTCATGTGGATGTCGAAGTTTTGGATTCGCCCCGCCAAGGGATTTGGATCGACGCCCCAGGCATTGACCTGCACGCCGAGCTTAATTCGCTTCCTGACAACCATCCAGTGGGTTCGGTTATTCTGAAAGTTTTTTCTACGCTTGGACTCCCTTCTCCCACCGGGAGAAGGGCTGGAGATGAGGGCGGGCTTGATATTTCCATCGCCTCCACCATCCCCGTCGCGGCTGGACTAGGCTCGGGCGCGGCGGTTTCCGTTGCATTGATTCGCGCGCTCGCATCGCATCTGTCCAATCCGCTATCTGATGAGCAAGTGAACAACCTGGCATTTGAAATTGAGAAACTTCATCACGGCACGCCGTCGGGGATTGATAACACAGTCATCACCTACCAAAAACCCGTTTACTTCATCAAAGATAAACCGCTGGAAACTTTCAAAGTTGGCAAGCCGTTCACCATCGTCATCGGCGATACGGGCATTCCCGCGCCCACCAAAGAATCAGTGGGTGACGTGCGCCGTTTGCGGATGCGTGACCTGTGCAACGTTGAAAATATTTTCAACGAGATCGCGCAAATTGCGCTAATTGGCAGACGCTCCATTGAAAGCGCCAAGCCCGAACAACTTGGCGAACTGATGGATCAAAACCATGCATATTTGCAGGCGCTGACCGTCTCGTCACCTGAGTTGGATAATCTGGTCGAAGCCGCGCGCAAGGCTGGCGCACTCGGCGCAAAACTCAGCGGCAGCGGGCGGGGCGGAAATATGATCGCATTGGTTGACCAGCCCAAAGCGGAGTCAGTTGCGGGGGCGTTAATCGCTGCGGGCGCAAAACGCACAATCATCACTGAAATCAGTTAATGTACGTCACGTTTGCAACGTGACAGTCTCCGATGCCCAACAAAAAATGGCTTGCCCCCATCCTTCCCTATCTCGCCATCTGGGCAGGATTATTTTTATTCAAAAGCGCATGGCTCACGTTGATCGGGTTTCATGCGGCAATTTTGTTTGCGCTTGCGTTTGTGCGCCCCAGCATCCCCATTAATATCCTTTTCAAAAGTAAATCCCGCAAGTGGATTTTGATCAGCGTGCTTGTTTGCAGTACCAGCGGAATTGGCTTGTACTTTCTGTGGGATGTGTTCGGCGTTGTGCCAGACTTGCCCGCGCGGCTTGAATCCATTGGACTGAACTCATCTTCGTGGTTTGCGTTCATTGCATATTTTTCACTGGTCAACCCGTTTGTCGAGGAGTATTTTTGGCGCGGAGTTTTGGGGAGCGGCTCAAAAAAACTGCATGTCGGAGACGTTATTTTCGCAGGCTATCACGCGCTAATCTTGTTGGGCAGGGTAAATCCGCTGTCGATTCTGTTTGCTGTTATTATCCTCACTTCCGCTGGCTGGATTTGGCGGCAAATATCACGTGAAGACGGCGGTTTGTTGGCTGCGGTGCTGGGTCACATGGTCGCGGACTTTTCAATATTAATGGTCATCTATTGGATGTGTAACTCATGAACATACTTGCTCTAAAATTAATCCTTGCTCCCATCATTATCGGCTCTGCCAGTTTGGCGGGGCGGAAGTGGGGTCCCGCTGTCAGCGGCTGGATCGTGGGGATGCCGCTCACTTCGGGCCCCGTGATTTTCTTCGTCGCTCTCAGCCACGAAAAAGCCTTCGCAGCAAACGCAGCTTTGGGCGTGTTAAGCGGCGGACTATCACTCGTGGCGTACGCGCTCACTTATTCATGGCTGGCTGTTAAATTCCGCTGGCAAATTTCAATCGCAGGAAGCCTGCTTGTGTTTTCGATCAGCACAGCGTTGCTGAAAAATTTTACATTTCCGCTTTTGCCGATTTTTGGGATGGTTTGCGCGGCGCTTGTCGTTGGCTTGTGGCTCATGCCAAAAGATGTGATAGAAAAGGAAAGCGAAAATAAACCAGGCGCGTGGGATATTCCCGCCCGTATTTTCATCGGGACAAGTTTTATTCTGCTGTTGACGGGGATTGCGCCATTTATTGGTTCGCGGCTGACGGGCTTGCTGACGACCATTCCGCTGTACGTCACCATCCTGACGATCTTTGCCCACCGTAATCAAGGTCCAGCCGCGGCGGCGCATGTTTTGCGCGGTCTGCTGTATGGGATGTTCGCGTTCACAGGCTTTTTCATTACGTTGAGTCTGTTGATTGAGCGAGTCAGTTTAGCCGCCGCTTTTGGCGCTGCCATCCTAGCCGCGCTGGTGATTCAAGGTTCGTCGTTATTGATTCTGCGTCAACTGCATCATTAATAAGTTCCCGCACCAGAAATCAAAAAGGACAGGCAAAATGCCTGTCCTTTTTGATTCAACATTGAAATCTGGGGGATTTGTGGGCATTTTGGGTGATCCTTAATTTTTATCTTGCTTAAGTGCAAAGTCTGAAAAGTGGTTTACAGAAATGTAGACGTGCGTAGTACTCAAGTCCTATTCTGCTGCGGCTTGTGAGAATGACGACTATGTTAATCTTTATGCAGGCAAATTTATTGCTTACCCAGTGGAAAGTAAAGACGTACCCCAGAAAAACGAACTGGCTGCGCCAGCCGCTTTTTTGTAAAGGAGAAAATAATGAATAAGAAAATATATCAAATCATGAACATCGTTGTGGTGTTCGCTTTAACCTTTGGAGGTTATTCCCAGGCGCGGGCTTCAACCGGGACTGCTCCGCTGCTGTCTGGGATTGCCTATTATGTGTCTGCGACGGCTGGTAATGATGCCAATGCGGGCACATTGACTGCTCCGTTTAATACCATTTCCAAGGCGATGAATGTGGCTCAAACTGGAGATTTAATTTACGTCCGCGCTGGTACATATCCCACTTTTTCCATCTCCAAATCAGGCATCACCGTTGCTGGATATAACGGTGAAATGCCTGTCATTTCAGGTGGAAAAGGAATCGAGTGCTCCAAAAAAACGGATGTCGTCATCAAAGGTTTTGATGTGACTGGCGCAAGCGGAAATTACATAGGAGCAATAACACTCGACAACTGTAGTAACGTTGTGGTGGAGGGTAATAAGATTCATGATAATAAAGCTACCAGTGTTTCGGGAATCGTTATTTTAGGATCGAACAATAAAGTATTGAACAATGAGATTTATAACAATAATTTTGCCGGAATCAGACTGTATGGCGCCACCCTGAATAACGAGATCGCTTTCAATAAAGTATACAATCACACTTTGTCAGCCGGGAACTCGGATGGAATAGGGATCGCTGATGCAGCCGTGTCCAAAACAAATATTCATGACAACACGGTTTTTGGTAACTCTGATGACGGGATCGATACCTGGGCTAGCCCTGGAAATGTTATTAAAAACAACGTGTCCTATGGAAACGGAGGAACCGGGGACGGGAACGGCTTTAAGATGGGCGGCAGTTCTACGGGTGGAAACAATATCGTAGTCGGGAACGTATCCTATTCCAATGAGACGTGCGGTTTTACATCAAATGGAAATGGAAATTATTATGAGAGCAATGCGTCATACAACAATGGGATGTGCGGCTTCGGTGACTCCTGGAGAAATGCAGGAAATACGCAAACGAGTTCATTTATAAATAATCTGGCTTATAACAATCCTGATGGCAACTTCAAAATCAGTTCAACATATACTACGGTCTTTCTTGGTAATTCAGAAAATCCCGCAATGCCAACTGTGCCTACAGCTACAAGCACCGTGTCTCCTGTTATTACAGCCACTGTTATACCCTCCTTGACCAGTACGTTAGCAGCGCCAACCGTTGCTCCGACTCTAACGCCCATGGCGACCCATACGTCAACTTTGCCGATGGCGACTATAACCGCATCACCTTCTGTTCCAGTGTCACCTACTGCCACTCAAGCAGCACCCATGCCAACAGTGGTTGTGACCGCGTCTCTGGTGCCGGTGTCGCCTACGGTTATCTCATCCCCAATTCCGGTGATGCCCACCGTTACTTCGTCTCCAGTTCCAGTGATGCCCACCGTTACTTCGTCCCCAGTTCCAGTGATGCCAACCGTTACTTCGTCTCCAATTCCAGTGGTACCCACCATTACACTGACATCTGAGCCGCCAGTGCAGCCAACTTCTCTGCCGGCTTTGGAAACTATTTTCGATGATAAAAACGGCGCTTTTGTTTATTCGGCGGGTTGGGAGGATGTATCTAAAACGAGAGCCTACAATGGCTCTTATAAGCAGACGAATCGCAAAGATGCATCTGTGACTTTCAACTTTACTGGGCAGTCTTTTAGTATTCTGCACAAGAGCGGCCCGGAATTTGGCAAAATGGATGTTTATGTGGATGGCGTGTTACTGGGGAGCGTTAATGAAAGGACTGCCAAGTCTTCATTTCAACAACGCTGGAATTATACCGGGCAACTAGCCCCGGGAAATCATACGCTCAAACTGGTGTTTGCTGTTTCGAAAAAATCGAACAGGATCAGTGGATCAATAGATGCTGTGATTGTTCGTTAGAGGTTTTGGCTCATACAAAAAGAGAGACGCATATTTAATGCGTCTCTCTTTTTATATGACGAATTGTCTGTCTGTTTCAGCGTCTTGGCCTACTGAAAATATTTTCTCACTTTGGTTGCGATCTGGCGGTCGGTCATTTTGTCTATCGTTTCTACTCCAACGATGGGCACTTTGATCTTTTCATGGGCGATGCGCTTTTCAAGTTCACCTTTGGCCTCGCCCGGGCCAAAGATAAAGACCGCCTCTGCCGCGCGGATCTGGGCAATCACTTTGTCGTAAAACTTTTTGAGCTGTTCAGAAAATTTGTTGTCCAATTGGTCGTCTGCCTGTTGATACTGGGCGCTGTAAGGAGACTTTGGGCGAGAGGCTCCCCGGTATGGAATGTGTCTTCCCACCCCCGATTCGATTTTTTGGATGTCTTCCCCTTGTTCATTTTGGATCACGATTACCGCTTTTTTGTGATCGATCCACAAGCCGATATTCTTCATCATAGATCCTCCAGTTTTTGAAAGTTTTCAACTCTCCAATTCCATTATACAATTTTCTGGCTCAAGTTCAACTTTTGTGGTCATGCCGTCACGCCCTTTTCGCATGACCTTCTTCCATTACGGCTTTCTCAAAGTAGGTTGACTCGTTTTCAAATTTGTAGCAAGGCTCAACGCGAAAGGCGCGAAGTGAGCGATTTTCGCAAAAAGAAAAATTTCGCGTTCATTCGCACTTTTCGCATAATTCGCGTTAAGCTTTTTCGACTTTGAGAAAGCCGTGCTCCCATTCCCTGCCCTATGATAAGCCGCTTCATCAGTGTATGATTAATATTGAAATCTGACAACTCTGGAGACTTGTAAACGTATGGCACTTAAACCCTGGAAAATTTTAGAATCAAATTACCTGCGCCCGCGGATTCGTTTCGATCAATGCGAATTGCCCAATGGAAAAATTTTTGAAGCAACGGCTTTTGAATTCCGCACCTGGGCGTCTGTTTTGGCTCTCACGAAAGATCAGGAAGTTGTGCTGGTCAGGCAATTTCGGCATGGGGCACAGGCTGCCTTTTTTGAATTTCCGGGCGGCGTGGTGGAAGATGACGAAAATCCGCTGGACGGGATGCGGCGCGAGCTTTCTGAAGAAACAGGATACACGGGTTCCAATATGATCGAGGTTGGAAAGTTTTATCCGAACCCTGCCCTGCAAACGAATCTAATGTATGGCTATCTGGCGTACGATGTGGAAAAAACAGATGTTCAAAAATTTGATGAAGCCGAGGATATTGAAGTACATCTTGTCGCGCTGGATGAATTGATCGCCATGACAAAGCGCGGAGAATTTCAACATGGCTTGCAGGTTGCTGTATTATTTCACGCGCTGGCTTACATGAACCGCATTCAATAAATGAGATCAAAATTTTTTATCGGCATTAAATATTTGCGCCAGTTGGGGTTTCGTCCGCTGGCGTTGTATGCGTTGTACAAATTTGGGCTGCTCACCGGTCACTATAAACGGGTGACGCCGGCAACCCCAAATCACGTAAATCTTAATTTCTATTCCCTGTTCACTCTTCCCTTGCGCGATCAACTTTCCCAAACCCTCGGCGAAGATGGCAGGGCGGATCTTCTCAAAGAAGCGGATGAAATTGTTAATGGGAATTTTCGAATGTTCGGCGCTGACCCTGTGGAAATAAAACTCACAGGTGATTGGCCGCTTGCACATTGGACAGATTTTGAAACAGGCAAGATCGACCTTCGACCTTTGACCTTTGACATTAAGTATATTTGGGAACCCGCCCGCTTCGGCTGGGCATTTGCGCTAGGCCGCGCCTATCACCTCACGCAAGATGAAAGATACACCGAAGCCTTTTGGAAATATTTTGAATCTTTCACCAAAGCGAATCCCGCAAACCTCGGGCCGCATTGGATGAATGGGCAGGAGGTTGCCATTCGGCTGATGAGTCTCGTTTGGGCGGCACATGTTTTTGAAAGCGCACCCGCTACCAGCGTGGAAAGACGCGGGCTTCTCATCCAAAATATTTACGCGCACGCCAGTCGCATTCCGTCCACGCTTGTGTATGCGCGTTCGCAAAATAATAATCATCTTGTCACCGAAGCCGCAGCAATTTATACGGCGGGTTTGTTTTTCAAAAATTCTACGTGGCGCAAACTCGGTTGGAAGTGGCTCAACTGGGCGTTTCAAAATCAGATCGGCGGTTATGGCGAGTACATTCAGCACAGCACAAACTATCATCGTGTGATGCTGCAAACCGCGCTGTGGATCAATTTTATTAAACAGGATGCCTTTTCTTCAAAGACTTCACAAGCGATTGGACGTTCTGCCCACTGGATTTTTTCACTCCTCGACAACGCCTCTGGACTCACCCCGAACCTGGGTGCCAACGATGGGGCTTTGATCTTCGCTTTGAGTTCTGCCGCCTTCGAAGATTATCGTCCTACTGTGCAAGCCGCCGCCCGCGCCTTCCTGCGGACTAGCCTGCCGTCGGGCGCATGGGACGAGATGTCACTTTGGTTCGGCTTGAAAGCCGCTGACCGTGTGGCTGATTCAAGCGCGTACCTCACCGAAAACCTGCGCGGAAAAAATTCGTGGGCGTATCTGCGTGCCTCGCATTTCAAGAGCCGCCTCTCGCATATTGACCAGTTGAATTTGGATTTGTGGTGGCGCGGATTAAACATCACACAAGACGCAGGCACTTATTTGTACAACGCCACCCCGCCCTGGGATAATCCGCTGGTGACCACGCGCGTTCACAATACAGTCACCGTAGATGGACGCGATCAAATGACCCGCGCCGGACGCTTCCTTGTGCTAGATTGGGCAGACGCGCACTCCAAAAATTTAATCGAAACTGACGAAAATGTTTTGGGGCGTGTGCGCGCCTATCATCGCGGATTTCACGGCATAAAACACGAGCGCACCGTGACGGTCCATCAAGATGAACGCTGGATAATCGAAGATAAACTTACTTCAGTGCATCGCACCCCGCACACCTACCGCCTGCACTGGCTTCTGCCCGATTACGAATGGAAACTCGAAGAGCACGAATCAGGCATCAGACTGCAACTCAATTCCCCGCATGGTTGGTTGATTCTTTCATCCTTCATCCCTCATCCTTCATCCTTTTCTGCCTCTCTCGTCCGCGCCGGTGAATTGATCCACGGCCAACGGGATGTCCAACCCTACGAAGGCTGGGTCTCGCGCACGTATGGACAAAAATCCCCTGCCCTGTCACTTGCCTTTGAAATAACATCCGAATTCAACGTCACCTTCACCAGCGAATTCACTTTTCCCCCATAACTACGGTTTTTTCAAAGTAGATAGACAAGGAATTATTTTTATGGCGTATTGGGAACGCGAATTCCACGAATGGGAGAATTCTTCGAATTTTTGTGGAATTATTCGCGCTATTTGAAAATTCGTGCCATTCGTGTTAAAAGCTTTTAACTTTGAGAAGGCCGTGTCCCAATAACCAATCTCCATTTACCATTCACTATTTTCCATTCCCTAATTCAAATAACGGGCGTAAAATAACCAAGCCGTAAAGGCAAGGAAACAATGCACAACACAGACGAAAGTGACCTAAGTTCCTCAGATAATAAACCGCCCAGTATCGGCGGAAGTGACGTGTTTAATTTAAGTACTAACATCACGTAGGTGCGTACGCGCCTCTGCGTGATGTCATATCACGCAAGGAGGCAGCCATGCTGAGCATTTACAAGACCACTGAGCAAGGGCTCGAAAAGATCGAAATGATCGCCAACGGCACATGGGTTAATGCAGTAGACCCAACGCCCGAAGAGATCGAAAAATTGGTTAACTGGGGGATGGATATGGACTATATCAACTATTCTCTTGACCAGGATGAAATGGCGCGCATGGAACGTGATGAAGATTACACCTTCATCCTGCTTCGCATTCCCATGTATCAGCCCGAAAGTGACGTTCCATATAGTACTGTTCCGCTGGGCATCATGATTTTGGGGAACAAGATCATCACCGTCTGTCGTTACAATAGCGACATCTTCAAAGTACTGGCAAATGGAAAATATCGTTTACTGAAAACAGGCAAACGCTACCGCCTTGCGCTTTACATTTTCCTTGAAACTTCATCGCGCTATTTGAATCTACTGCGCGAGATCAACCGCGCAACTGAAATTGTGGAAGACCAACTGCAAAAATCCACGCGCAATCGTGAAGTGTTGGAATTGCTCAAATATCAAAAGAGCCTCACGTATTTCTCCACTGCGCTGCGCTCCAACGAAGTGATGATGGAGCGTGTCCAAAAGACACAACTCTTCAACTACTATGAAGAAGATCAGGATCTGCTCGAAGATGTGCTGACCGAAAATCAGCAAGCCATCCAAATGACCAGCATCGCCACTGAAATTCTTTCAGGCATGATGGACGCCTTTGCTTCGATCATCTCCAATAATCTCAACGCCGTTATGAAAGCGCTTGCCGCGATCACGATCGTCCTCAACATGCCAGCCATCGTCGCCGCATTTTACGGCATGAACGTTGCCCTGCCCGGCGAAAGTCATCCGCTTGCATTCCTCACTGTCATCGGCATATCTCTCACGCTGACCGCAGTGGCAACTTATATTTTCTACAAACGGGATTGGTTCTAAAATGCAAGCCGAACTACTCCTCGATGCAAAAGCCACACTCGGCGAAGGTCCCGCCTGGGACGCAAAAACGCAAACCCTTTACTGGCTGGATATTCTCCAGAAGCGCATTTACGCAGGCACTCGAATCCTTGCCCAACTGGACGATCTCATCGGATGCCTTGCCCCGCGCAAAAATGGGAATCTCATTCTGGGCACGCGCCTCGGCTTCGCAAATCTGAATCCTGATTCTGGACAATTAACAGTTCTCGCCGCTTTGGATTCTGAGCTGCCTACCAACCGCCTCAACGACGGCAAATGTGACCCCGCCGGCCGCTTCATCGCCGGCAGCATGGACATGGGCGAGGAAAACCCAAGCGGCGCGTTATATTCATTTGACGGAAAACAAGCCACGCGCCTGCTCAGTGGAATCACTATTTCCAACGGACTCGCGTGGAGCGTTGACCATAAAACCTTTTATTACATCGACACCCCCACACGCGAAGTAAAAGCCTATGACTATGACCTCGCAACGGGGCAAATTGCAAACCCGCGTACTGTGATCCATGTCCCCGAATCCCTTGGCTGGCCCGACGGTATGACCTCTGACACAGACGGCAATTTGTGGATCTCCATTTGGGGTGGGGCGCAGGTCACCCAGTGGAATCCCAGCACAGGCAAACTGCTTGAGCAGATTCAGTTGCCAGCCTTGCACACGTCATCTTGCGTGTTCGGCGGCAAAGACATGAACGAGTTATATGTCACGTCTGCGCGAAAAGGCATGAGCGAAGCAGACCTAAAAAAATACCCGCTCTCAGGCGGGTTGTTCAAAGTAATTACAAAAGTCGAAGGAATGCCGACATTTGAATTTGGTTCGTAGGGCGGGTTTGTAACCCGCCTTTTTATTTCCACAATTCCTTCGCCAACCTCATGACTTCTTTTCTCTGACTTTCGGACAAATCTACAAACGGGGAATTTTCATAAACCGTATCGCGGTTCTCCACGATCAGCACGCGCGCATCTTCGCTGAACGTGTGCGAATGCCAGACGCCCTTCTTCACGTTATACAACTTATACAATTCCATATCCGCCGCGTGGATTTTTTTCACGTTTTCATTCCCTTCGCCGAGGAATAAAATACAACGCCCAGCGAGCAGCACAAAGACTTCATCTGTCTCGGTATGCTTTTGCATACGGGTGATTTTCTCAGGGAGGTAATCTGCTGTGTAGTTTATCAACGCCACGCGCCAGTTTTGATAATCGATCAGCGGCATGTAGTCAGGTTCATTGTGCTCGCGGATTTCAATCAGGGATTCGGAAATTACGGTCATAAATATTTTTCCTCCGCATCTTATTTTATTGGGTTTCGCTGATTTATCAATTCATCAATAAATTTCCAGCGTTTGGTTTTGGTGTAATCCCCGCCTTCTGGATAAAAATAACGCGCATAGTCAGACCAGTTATCGGCAATGCCGTAGATCGGGTCTTTGGTTCCATTGGGCAAAAGATAACGTTCAATTCTGCCGTGAGCAGTTTTTGAAAGCGGATTACTGCGCCCCCAACCGCAATACATCGCAACAGATTCAGCAAAATCTTCCTTGCGATTAAAACGCCAGTTTGCCCCGCTGGGAATGTCTCCGTAGAAATATCCATAGGCATTGACGCCCGGCTTTCTGCCGTAGTGTCCCGCTTTGTTTTCTGCGCCGTGTGCGCCTGCATCCCATTGACCAGGTATTCTTTTTTTCATTTTAGATAAAAATAAATTGGTAGACCCGTCTGTGAATTTTTCCAAAGCCAGTGACAATTTCCACTGATTCTTCGCATCCCAAACATGGGCCAGTTCATGGATAACTGACCATGCGCTGAATTGCGATTTTTCACTTAACTGGATGCGGTCTTTATAAGCCAGCCCCAGGTTTTTCCCTGTGTCTGTTCTTTCGATAAGGACATCACCAAGTTGACGTTTGAAATTTTCATTCCCGCCCATTACTTCTGCAAATAACGCGATAGACATGTGCAGGAATTCCAGATCGCCTGCCCGCCAACTTCCATTTTCTGCAACTCTGATTTGAAAATCCGCATGTATGCGTGTTATATGCTCTGTTTTATTTTGTTCCATGCGCGAAGTATAAACCAACATGAAAAGAAGGACAAAAAAAACCGCCTGCGACGGCGGATGAAGACCCCATGGGGCAGTCACAAGGACTGCCCCTTGATTAAGATTTTCCGAGGCGTTTCCCCTATTTCAAAGTACAGGTGCGCTCGGCTGCTATGTGAGGAATAATGGTTCGTAATTTTGAATCCGTTTTTTTTATTACCGCGTTGAATTATCGCTTTCATCAAATATAAGTCAACAAATATTTTTAGAATCTTTTCAAAGATAAACGTGGGATGGACTCAAAGATTTTTTCGAGTTATATTTATATACAGGAGTCAACAATGAATCGTTTTGAATTCGGCATGATGGTCGCATCGTTACGGGAGGATATGCGCTGGACTCAACTGGAGCTGGCCGAGAAGTCAGGCATGGATGTATCTGCGGTCAGCAATATTGAACGGGGTACAAGGCGAACACTCCTGAAAGATAACATGCTGGTAAAACTGGCTGATGGGCTTCAACTCACTACAATGGAGCGACGGGAATTCCTGTTTGCGGCTAGCGGCGTGGCTGAGGCTGATGCAGTTCGAAAAGTAAATCACCGCGCAAAAACACAATTTGATCCCAAAACTTTTCTTGAAGAACTGGGAAAACATATTGCAGGTATTGCGGCGCCGTTGCTGGTTACCGATTCCTTCTGCGATATTCTGCTTGCCAATCACTTTGCGCTTGAATATTACAATACCCCCGCCGCTTTAATAAAGGATGTAGATAGTGCTGTGGGTGGCTATAACATGATGCGTTATGTATTTCATACGGATTCCAATTTTCAAGATGATATTAAGGATGAAAACTGGGAAATGCAAGCCTTGTTCAATCTGCGCTATTTTCGAAGGCGGACATTGCGTGTTCGTTCCAAGCCGTATTTCTCTGCTTTGATGAAGGAATTCCTCGATAATAAAAAATACCCTTCTTTTGAGAGGTACTGGCGGAAGATGTTGTTTGAAAGTTTCGATTACTATTCCGCCCCGATTGAAAAACCAGACCCCGAAAACTCGAATGCCGTGGTTGGGCTTGAATCCCTGCTGGCCGTGACACCGTACGGTGAATTATTTTTACAGCAAATGCTGCCCATGAATAAAAAGACAAATAAGCGATTTGAAAAAATTATGGACAAAGTGGGAGAAGGATACAAGCAGTTTTCCCCTTTCCCTGACAAACAAAAGTAATAAATACAAAACTCTGGAGTCCATCAGTTTGCTGATGGACTTTTAGTATTTCAAGCGGATTGCCGTCTGAAATATTGATTCTTTATAAATTTAGCTTTTCCCCATGTTCTCGCAGCCATTTCCTTTGCTTTTTGTATTCAGGATAAATAGCCTCCACTGCATTCCAGAATTTGCTGGAATGATCTTTCACGCGCAGGTGAACCAGTTCATGCACCACCACGTAGTCAATCACATCCAGCGGAGCCATGACCAGGCGCCAGGTGAAGTTGAGTGTGCCGCTTGAACTGCATGAGCCCCAGCGTGTTTTTGCGGAGCTGATCTTCACTTGTTTGGGCGTGAAGTTATATTGCTGCGAATATTGTTTGACGCGCTCTGAAATAATTTCAAGCGCGCGTTCCTTGTACCAGCGTGTGAAAACCTGCTCGCCTTTTGGCTGCGCGGCGCTGCGCAGGGTGAATCCGCTGTCAAAGTGAAGCGAATGTTTTTGTAACCCGACCAGCTTTAGGTCAAAGGAAGATCCGAGCAGCAGGAATTTTTCGCCTTCGGTGTACTGCTTCCCCAAAGTCGGCACGATGGATTTCATCTTTTCGCGGGTACGTGTGATCCAATCTGCTTTTTGTTGAACGAAGGTTTCGATTGCGGCGTGGGGTGCGCGCATGGGGGCGCGGACTGTGAACGAGCCGTCGCTCTCGATGATGAGGGCGATGGTTCTGCGTTTGCTGCGGATGAGTTTGTCGATTTGAATTTGCATAAAATAAAACCGCCTTGGGGCGGTTATGAAAACAACGTGGTTACTTTCGCCCACAACGGCGGACCGAGAATCAAAAGCCCAATTAAGACGGCGGCTAATGCGGCAACCAATACCGAAGCCGCGCCCACATCTTTGCCGATCTTTGCCAGCGGATGAATCTCTGGGCTGGCGAGGTCAACGACGGTTTCGATGGCGGTATTCATAAATTCGGCGGCAAACACCACGGCGGTGGTTAGGATGATGACCGCCCAATCACGCGCGGGCAGGTGCAGCCAAAGCCCTAAAATAAATACAGCCGTGGCAATGATGCTGTGAATCCACGCGTTGGCTTGCGTGCGCAGAACATAATGCCAGCCTCGAAACGCGTGACCGAATGATACGACCCGCGCTGAAAAAAAAGACTTCATTACGCTACGCGTCCTGTACTTTGATGTGAGATAGACCGAGCTTTGCCATCACCTCAGACTGGGCTTGCCACATGCGGGCTTTTTCCGCCGCCTCGGCATGGTCGTGACCCAGCAAGTGTAATGTGCCATGCACCACCAGCAGTTGAACTTCCGCTTCAACCGGGTGACCTGCGGCTTGAGCTTGTTGCGCGGCGCGCGGGATCGAGATGAGAATATCTCCCAGATAGGGCGTGCCTGTTTCAGGGTCTTCTTCATCGGATGGGAACGAGAGTACATCGGTTGGGGCATCTATGCCGAGGTACTCGCGGTTCAATTCGCGCAGTTGCGCATCATCTGTCAGGACGATGCTCATGTCTGCGTTGGCAAGGTCAAAGTCAAAGCCAGAACCAACCGGGGTTGAAGTATCGAGTGTGAGGCGGGCGGCTTGTTCGAGCAGGGCTGTGTTTGAAAAATCCTGTTTCAATTCAATGTAGATCATTTTTCTTCTCTTGGGGTGGGCAGGGTCGCATCCTGGTCGGCGACCTGTGCATTTGGATATTGAATACGCGGATGGTACGTGCCGCGCAAGGTTGTGACAAATGATTCAGTAATCAGATTCAGGTCACGGAGCGTGAGCAGCGTATCATCCAGTTGATTGAATTTTTGCACAGTTTCGATCACACTGCGGACAAGCGCGCGCAAACCGTCATCTGTGGCGGGGCGCTCGGCGCGGGCGCGGGCTTCGGTGGCATCTGCCAGCATCAGCAGGGCGGTTTCGCGTGAATTGGGGCGCGGGCCGGGGTAGCGGAAGTTTTCAAGTTCCACTTTGGATGCATCCCCGTTGGCCGCTTCCATTGCCTGTCCATATTGATAACGTGTGATCAGCGTGCCGTGATGTTCAAGAATAAAATCGTGCAGGCGGCCTGGCAGGCGATATTTCTTCGCCAGTTGAATGCCGTCTGTCACATGGCGGATAATGGTCGCGGCTGATTCTTCGGGCGGGATATCGTGGTGTGCGTTTACATTTCCGGGCACTTGGTTTTCAATGAAGAAGGTTGGGTTGAGGGCTTTGCCAATGTCGTGGAATAGCGCGCCGACGCGCGTGAGCAATGGGTCAGCGCCAATTTTTTCTGCGGCTTGCTCTGCGAGGTTGGCAACCTGCAAACTGTGTTGATAGGTGCCGGGCGCATTGCGAAGAAAAAATTGCAAAAGCGGATAATCAGGGCGCGAAATATCAAGCAGTTGAAAGACAGTGGTGAACCCAAGCGTTTGCGCCAGAAGATATTGAAGCAATAGCGTGATGCTGGCGGCGGAGAATCCTGCAAAGAGCACAACCACCGCATATTGAACAATACCCAGCCAGTCAGTTGCGAAGAACGGCACACGATATGCCATCAGCGCCACCAATCCTGAAAGTGAGATGGCAATGCCCGCCCGTACAAATCCCCAGAAACGGCGCACTGGTCCCAGCACAAGCAATCCGATAAGCGAGGTGAGCAAATAAAACGGCGCGAGATCCAGCGTGTTAGACAATCCATACGAAGCCAGCAGGCAAAGTGGAATAGCAATCACCAGTCCGGCTTCTAGCCCAAACAGCGCGGTAATCAATAATCCCGCGGCTTGCAGTGGATATCCGTACGGAGCAAGTGTGCGATTGCTAAACAAGCGTGCACCGACCAAAAAAACAATGAAAATAATGGCGATGACCAACATACTGCGCGGATCATTCACGACAGCCGAACGCTTGCGGCGGTAAAAATAAAGCGGAACCAGTACCGCCGAAAGCAGGATGATGGCGGCCGCGCCGAGCATATCTTCCCAGCGCTGTCCGGGGCGGATCATGCCGAGCTGCTGGAAGGCTTCCACGTCTGCCGGGGTGATGATCTCTCCAGACGGCGCGATGGTTTCCCCGGTTTTGTAGGTTTGCACAATCGGCTTAACCGCATCACGCGCGGCCTGGCGCGCGGCGGTGGTCAACTCTTCGCTGTAAAAACTATTGGGCACAACAAAGGCGGTCACAAGCTCTGCCACAAGCGCAGACTGTTGTTCATTCAAGGTCAGGCTTACAAAAGAAGAAACACCCGCCTGGGTAATTTCCACCTTATCTTCAAAGATCGCGCGGCGCATCACCTGTTCCAGAACCCGCAGAGATTCAGACTGCACGGCATCCCAACGTAAGTCAGAAATGCCGATCAGGTAATCAATGGTTTCAAGCTTCAAGCGCACGTCGCTCAGCGTAACGAGGTTTGCCTTTTTTTCATCGAGCGTCAATTTGGTGTTCGTACGCACCGAAGTAACGTAATGCATGGCGGTGTTCAATCGTTCGATCTGCTGGCGCGCGATGGCCGGGTCGGGCAACGTGTAAACGGGCAGCACGGCGCTCTCTGCGGCTTTGCGCGCCTCCTCTGTGCGGATGTCGCTTACATATTCAATATCGCGCGGAGATTGCATGGTGATCTGCAAAACCACGCCGACATCCAAAGTCTGCGTGGTGGGGCGCAGGGCAATGGGCATGGTCAGCGCAGCAAAAGATACAATGCTGACCGCAATGATCAAACTGATCTGTAAAATTCGAAGACGGGTGGAAACGGGGGGGCGTGCAGACATAAAACTTGTTCGTAATAAGAGGTGACAGTCACTGATTTAAAATGACTGTCACCTCTTAAAAATTTACTTCGTGAGCAACTCTTTTACGGCAGAGCTGATCATGTCATTTGGAGCGCGACCGGCTACTTTGGGCATGACGATCTTCATTACTTTGCCCATGTCGCTCGGCGCAGATGCGCCCGTCTCGGCAATGGCAGCCTGCACCAGCGCGCGCAATTCTTCGGCGGGCATGGCTTGAGGCAGGAAGACCTCCAATACTTTAATCTCCGCTTCGTTATTTGCGATCAGGTCTTCGCGGTTGGCCTTCTTTGCTTCTTCAATCGCTTCGCGGCGGTTCTTGATCTCTTTTTGGATCAACGCCACCACAGCCAGATCGTCCACCGCAATTCGCTTGTCCACTTCCACCTGCTTTATTGCGGCCAGCACCATGCTCACAGTGAGATTGCGAACTTTGTCGCCGCTCTTCATGGCATCTTTCTTTGATTCAGTAAGTTGAGTTTTCATATCCATAATGTGATTATACCCTTTCATTATTTGGATGAAGTGCCCGCTTCTTTTTTTAACCGTTGGGCTGGTTCAACATCCCAAACATTTTTCTCGCCTTGTCAGTAGGTCACGCTTGCAGCGTGACTGTCACTTTATACAAAAACAACTCCGAAGGTGTGCAATGATTGTAGCTTTGCGTAAGATGGCTGCGCCAACCCCGAAGGGGTGTCATAGTTTTTTGGGGTAAAGCCATGCCACCCCTTCGGGATTAGGATGGCATATTTGCATTATTCTATAATCGTTACATCCCTTCGGGATTGAATTCTGGTTAAGGTAAGTTATGCCTCAGCCTCTCACAAGTCTGTAAATTTTGCGAACATTTCTGGCGTGAGAATTTTCTCCAGAATTTCAAACTCGTACTGCGTGCGTTTGACGGCGGCCGCGCGGGCGTATTCAAAATGCGGACCTTGTTTGGGCGAATCCAGATTCATCTTTCCGTGCGAGTCATGCGGCAGGAGGGTCAGTGAAAATTTGCGAAGGAACGGCACAAAGTACAACGCATCCATCGGGAAGTATATTTTGCCGGAGTGAATCTTCGGGCTTTCGATCAAGCTCTTTTGAACAGGATCAATTTCAGGCGGGGCGGGCGGCGTGCCTGGATGTTGGTCAAGCCACATTGAGACGTAATTTGTATGGGCATAGAAATCCTGCGCGGTGTGAGTCAATCTGCCAAAAGCGATCCAGGCGGAAAGTACGCCGGGTGAAAGCAGGGCGGCGAGTACAAAACCGCGCTGTTCTTTAATATATTGGTGACCTTTGTCGATGGCGTTGTTGTCGAAGTGATATTCGTCGTGACCGATCTGGTTGGACAGGGCATCCACTTTGCGGTTGGCAGCGATGATGATCTCCAGCGCGCGCGGACTTACACGGGCGCTGAGGGCTTCGCGGGTCATTTCTTCGTGAATAGGGATAAGCATTCCAAAATTATAAGCCAGCCACTCGCAAACTGGTTATAATGCGCCCATGACTTTTTATACCGCAAAAGGTGACGATGGCACAACGGGCTTGCTCGGCGAGGGCCGCGTGCCAAAATATCATGTCCGCATGGAAGCGATTGGCGCGCTGGATGAAGCTTCTGCCGCGCTTGGGTTGGCGCGCGCGCAATGCAGTGCGCCGCAAACTGCGCCGATTCTGCTTCAGGCACAGCGCGATCTTTATAAATTGATGGCTGAAGTTGCCGCTACGCCAGAGAACGCACAGCGTTTTCACTTTATAGATGAAGCGCGGGTGGGCTGGCTCGAAGAGCAAACCGACGCGTTGAGTGCAATTGTTGAAATGCCCAAGGAATTTATTTTGCCGGGAGATACGCTCGGCGGGGCGGCGCTTTCGCTCGCGCGTGCCATTGTCCGCCGGGCTGAGCGCTGTGTGGTGAGTCTCTTCGATGAAGAGGAAGTCATCAACCCGGATTTGCAGCGTTATCTGAACCGGCTTTCGTCTTTGTGTTTTGTGCTCGAACTTCTTGAAAATGAGACCGCGGGGAAGAAGACGACTCTTGCAAAGCCATAAAAAGCGGGCTGAGGCATTCGTTTTATCCAGGCAATGACATTTAAGGCAAAGGCGCAAGGGTTCAAAAAAGCTTTGCGTTCTGGCGGCTTTGCGTTAAAAATTTAATAAATTAAATACAAGGTGATTCATGACAGGCACATTCATTAACGTCGCCGCTATTCTCATCGGCGGGGCAATTGGTTTATTTTTCGGTTCGCGTATTCCTGAGCGATATAAAAACACGGTCATCGCCGGCATGGGACTTTTCACCGCCGCTTTGGGCTTGCAGATGTTTTTCAAAAGCGAAAATTCATTGATCGTGCTGGGCGCGTTGATCATCGGCGCGCTGCTCGGCGAATGGATCGGAATCGAAGACGGCTTGCAGTCTTTTGGTGAGGTGCTTGAAAAACGCTTCTCCCGCGACGCAGAAACAGGTTCCAGTTCCAAATTTGTGCGCGGATTTATGGTTTCGTCGCTGCTCTTTTGCATTGGTCCGATTGCGATCCTCGGCTCCATTCAAGATGGATTGACCGGCGATTACAAACTGCTGGCTGTGAAATCCACACTGGATGGATTTGCCTCCATCGCGTTTGCCTCCACGCTGGGAGTTGGGGTGCTGTTTTCCTCGTTGATTATCCTCATCTATCAGGGCGGAGTCAGCCTGCTGGCGAGTCAACTCAACGCAATCGTGACCGACCCAATGATGGCCGAAATGACTGCCACCGGCGGCGTGATTCTGATGGGGGTCGCTTTCAGCAACCTGCTGGAGATCAAGAAGATGCGCGTGGGGAATTTTCTGCCCGCGTTGGTCATCGCTCCGCTGATCGTGTGGGTCTTGAGTCTGCTGCCGATAAAGTAGATGTAAGCCGAATGTATGAAATTTGATCCCTAAATTTACTGCGCGAATCGCGCCCCCGTCCCACAAGGGGATGATATGCGCGGACTCTACGCCCGCCTGACCCAAGTCTCCAACGGACTCTGTCACGGACTCACGGACAAAAGCGGACTCATCAATCCTTGCATGTATAATTGTCATACGCAAGCCAAAGTCCGTTTCCATCCGTGAATCCGTTATGAAGTCCGTTTATGAAGTCCGTTGAACCCAAACGCCCCTCAAAGTCTTCCTCTGCCATGCCCACGCGGACCATGACCCCGTCCCACAAGGGGATGATATGCGCGGACTCTACGCCCGCCTGACCCAAGTCTCCAACGGACTCTGTCACGGACTCGCGGACAAAAGCGGACTCATCAATCCTCGCATGTATAATTGCCACATGCAAGCCAAAGTCCGTTTCCATCCGTGAATCCGTTATGAAGTCCGTTTATGAAGTCCGTTGACCCCAAATGCCCCTCAATGTCTTCCTCTGCCACGCCCACGCGGACCGTGACCTTGCGCGCGGACTCTACACCCGCCTGACCCAAGACGGCGTGGATGCATGGCTTGACAAAGCCAAACTCCTCCCAGGGCAGGTTTGGGAATTGGAAATCCACAAGGCGGTATAATTGCCATTGTTCAGGAGAGATACAATGACTGTTTATCCAACTTTGTACACGAAAAAAATTTCCCAGGAAATCGAAAAAACACCTGATGAATATTTGCCTGCGTTGTTGGAAATGATCCGCCTGTTTCGTGAGACCGTGACGCTTAAGCCCGCTGACGAAAGTTTCGCGCAGGGTTGGAAAGAGGCGATGAACAACGAGCTACTCCCGCTTGATCAACTTTGGGAAGGCATCCATGCCGCATAAGCCAACGATTGAGATTGCTTTTACTCCAGAGTTCAAACGCAATCTGCGCGGACTGGCGAAGAAGTACCCTCATATTCGTTTGGATGTTCAACCGATTATCGAGCAAATTCAACACGGGGAATTTATCGGCGACCAAGTGCAGGGCACGGGTTATACAATCTTCAAAGTTCGCATTCGCAACAGTGACGTTTCGCGCGGCAAGAGCGGCGGTTATCGTGTGATTTACTATCTGAAAACAGCAACGGCTGTCATTCTTGTAACAATTTACTCAAAGACCGAGCAATCTGATATTTCTTCCGCAAAGATAAAGAAGATACTTTCCGAGTTCGGATAATTCATCCTTCATCCTTCCTAATTCATCCTTTCCTATGCACCCCCTCAAAGTCTTCCTCTGCCATGCCCACGCGGACCGTGACCCCGTGCGTGGACTCCCCGAAGGAATCCGCCTGACCCAAGTCTCCAACGGACTCTGTCACGGACTCGCGGACAAAAGCGGACTCATCAATCCTCGCATGTATAATTGTTATACACAAGCCAAAGTCCGTTTCCATCCGTGAATCCGTTATGAAGTCCGTTGACAACAAACACCCCCTCAAAGTCTTCCTCTGCCACGCCCACGCGGACCGTGACCCCGTCCCACAAGGGGATGATATGCGCGGACTCTACGCCCGCCTGACCCAAGTCTCCAACGGACTCTGTCACGGACTCACAGACAAAAGCGGAATCATCAATCCTCGCATGTATAATTGCCATACGCAAGCCAAAGTCCGTTCCAATCCGTGAATCCGTTATGAAGTCCGTTGACAAACGCCCTCTCAAAGTCTTTCTATGCCACGCCCATGCGGACCGTGACCCCGTCCCACAAGGGGATGATATGCGCGGACTCTACTCCCGCCTGACCCAAGTCTCCAACGGACTCTGTCACGGATTCGCGGACAAAAGCGGACTCATCAATCCTCGTATGTATAATTGCCATACGCAAGCCAAAGTCCGTTTCTATCCGTGAATCCGTGATAAAGTCCGCTTATGACCGTTGACCACAAACGTCCTCTCAAAGTCTTTCTATGCCATGCCCACGCGGACCGTGACCCCGTGCGCGGACTCTACACCCGCCTGACCCAAGTCTCCAACGGACTCTGTCACGGAATCACGGACAAAAGCGGAATCATCAATCCTCGCATGTATAATTGCCATACGCAAGCCAAAGTCCGTTCCAATCCGTGAATCCGTTATGAAGTCCGTTGACAAACGCCCCCTCAAAGTCTTCCTCTGCCACGCCCACGCGGACCGTGACCCCGTGCGCGGACTCTACACTCGCCTGGCCCAAGATGGCGTGGATGCTTGGCTCGACAAAGCCAAGCTCCTCCCTGGGCAAGATTGGGAATTGGAGATCCGCAAGGCTGTGCGCGAAGCGGACGTGGTGGTGGTCTGCCTTTCAAAGCAGTTCAACCAAGCGGGGTTTCGACAAAAGGAAGTGCGCCTTGCCCTCGATACTGCCATGGAAAAACCCGAAGGCGAGATTTTTATCATCCCTGCGCGTTTGGATGAATGTGACAATCTCGAAAGCCTGAGAAAATGGCATGAGGTAGATTTATTTGAAGACGAGGGATATGAATTACTTATACGTTCTTTGCGTGCGCGGGCAGATAAGATTGGGTCAACTTTGCAGATTAAGAAAAAATGGTTGCCAAATGTTATGTCTCAACGACCTGCTCCGCAAAAGCCCTCTGTAATCAATCAACCTTTTGTGCAAGAAGATAACCCTGGACCAAGGCTTGAAGTTATAAAGCCGAAACGTAAATTAAATCTCAAGCAGTTAATTGGTAGGGTGGGGCTGGTGTTTTTGGGTGTGTTATCTATATTGACACTTGTGCTATCTTTTTGGAAACCGCCGAGCCAAACAGATGAGCCAACCTTTACTGCTGTGACTGAGCCAGTAGATGGTACACAAGTTAATGGCTCATCTTTTCTTCCTGTAGAAGCTAGCGGAACCTCTTCACTATTCCCAACCCAAATAGATATTATTACACTAACTTCCTTGCCAACCAAAGTTGCTGATGCCAAAGGCGTTAAAATGGCACTTATTCCAGCTGGGACATTTACGATGGGGAGCGAAAATTATGGTGATAATGAGAAGCCTGTCCATCAGGTTTATCTTGACTCATACTACATGGATATTTATGAAGTAACCATCGCTTCATATAAAATGTGCGTGGAAAATGGGGCGTGCCAATTACCAAGCGATACAGTTGATTATAACGATGCAATTTATGCTCAGCATCCAGTTATTTATGTAGATTGGAATCAGGCAAAAAACTACTGCGAATGGCGTGATGCGCGTTTGCCTACCGAAGCTGAATGGGAAAAAGCTGCCAGAGACACAGACCAAAGGACTTACCCTTGGGGTGAAGAAAGTGCAAACGGTGATAGAGCCAATATCGGACGTGGTGA
This sequence comes from Candidatus Brevifilum fermentans, assembly GCA_945877125.1. Classification (GTDB taxonomy): domain Bacteria; phylum Chloroflexota; class Anaerolineae; order Anaerolineales; family Villigracilaceae; genus Villigracilis. The sequence goes on from CAMCQT010000002.1 coordinate 63,118, forward strand.
ATATACAGAGGTTGTTGGTAGTTATGAAAGTGGAAAGAGCCCTTATGGCATGTATGATATGGTTGGTAATATTTGGGAATGGACAAGTAGCTTATATCAGTCTTATCCTTATGATATAAATGATGGGCGTGAAAATATGAATTCTTCAGGTGACCGCGTTGTGCGCGGGGGGAAGTGGGGCGGCGACTACTACGTTGATAGTGCTCATTCTTCATATAGGGTTTGGTTTGCTCTTGACTTTACTAGTCCTCTTATCGGTATTCGTTGTGCTCGTGACGCAAATCCATAAACGTAGATCAAAGTCCCTCGAAACAGAACCAACCCTCCCGTCGCACGAAGCGCAAATCTCCATCGTCTTTTCCATCAGTTATAATCCTCTTCGCAATCCCAAATCCCAAAATCGGAAATCGTAAATGTCAAAACCTTCCTCCTTTCAAGAAATCATCCTCAAACTACAAGACTTCTGGGCATCGCACGGATGCCTGATCACACAGCCTTACTACACCCAGGTGGGCGCAGGGACGATGAACCCTGCCACCTTCCTGCGCGTGCTCGGACCCGAGCCGTGGAACGTGGCGTACGTCGAGCCGTCTGTCCGTCCCGATGACGGGCGTTACGGCGAGAACCCTAACCGTTTCCAACTGCACACCCAGTATCAGGTCATCCTCAAGCCCGACCCAGGTAACCCGCAGGAACTCTATCTCGAGTCGCTCAAAGCCCTCGGCATCGACCCGCGCCAGCACGACATCCGCTTCGTGGAGGATAACTGGGAACAGCCCGCCATCTCCGCGTGGGGCTTGGGTTGGGAGGTCTGGCTCGACGGGCAGGAGATCACGCAGTTCACCTACTTCCAGCAGATGGGCGGCGTGGCGCTTGACCCCGTCTCGGTCGAGATCACCTACGGGCTCGAACGCATCCTCATCGCGCTCAACAACGCCAAAGCCATCTGGAACGAAGAATACGGTGCAGGCGTCACCTACGGCGAGATCCGCCGTCAGGAGGAGTTCGAACACTCCAAATATTATTTCGAGACCGCCGACGTCGAACGCGTCCGCGCCATGTACGACCTCTTCTCCGCCGAAGCCGACGCCTGTCTCGCGCAGGGTCTCATTGTCCCCGCGCACGACTACGTCCTCAAATGCTCGCACTGCTTCAACATCCTCGACACCCGCGGCGCCATCTCCGTCGCCGAACGTCAAGCCTTCTTCCGCCGCATCCGCGAACTAGCCAAAGGTGTTGCGGTGGCTTTTGGCGAACAGCGCAAGGGACTCGAATATCCGTTACTAAAAAAGGATGAAGGCGGAAGGATGAAGGATGAATTGAAAACCTTCACGCCTTCGACATTCATCCCTCATCCTTCATCATTTATCCTTGAAATTGGTGTCGAAGAATTACCCGCCAACGATGTGGACTCTGCCTACGAACAACTTACCCAGCGGATTCCTTCCCTATTAAGTGAACTTAGACTCGACTACGGAAATATTCGCATCTTTACTACCCCTAGGCGGATCGTCGTTTCGATTGACTCTCTCGCCCCGAATCAGCCCGACCGCGAAGACCTCGTCAAAGGTCCGCCCGCTGATAAAGCCTTCGACAAAGACGGCAAGCCGACTCAAGCCGCGCTTGGTTTTGCCAAGAAAAATAATCTCGACCCTGCCACACTCGAAGCCCGCGATTTTGAAGGCGGAAAATACGTCGCCGCAGTCGTCAAACAAAAGGGACGCCCGACTCCCGAAGTCCTCGTGGATGCGTTGCCCAAATTAGTCGAAAGCATCAAGTTTGAAAAATCAATGAGATGGAATGACTCAGGCATTGCCTTCTCGCGTCCCATCCGCTGGTACGTGGCATTGCTCGGCGACATGGTCATCCCGTTCGAATATGCTGGCGTGACATCTGGCAACATCTCCCGTGGACTTCGCCCCTACGGCTCGCCCGACATCACCATCCCTTCCGCTGAAAAATATTTTGATATCATTCGCGAAGCAGGCATTCTGCTCGACAAAGAAGAACGCAAAGCCTCCATCGTGGAACAGGTCAATCAAGCCGCAGCCCTCATCGGCGGACAAGCCATCATCGAAGAAGGCTTACTCAACGAAGTCACCAACCTCATCGAAATGCCCACCGCAGTCATGGGCGGATTCAATGAAGAATTCCTCTCATTGCCAAGAGACGTTTTAATCTCGGTAATGAAGAAACACCAAAGATATTTTCCAGTTGAAGGTCAACCCACCAACCTTCAACCTTCAACCTTCAAACCTTCAAACCTGCTCCCGCATTTCATCGCCATCCGCAACGGTGACGATCTCCACATCGACACCGTCCGCGAAGGCAATGAACACGTCCTCGGCGCGCGCTTTGCGGATGCGAATTTCTTCGTCCGCGAAGACCTCAAACTTAAGTTCGAAGAATTCCGCCCGAAATTGTCTGGCTTGATGTTCCACACCAAACTCGGCTCCATGTTGGATAAATCGAACCGCATGTTGCGGCTCGGCGCAGAGTTGGGCGAGATGCTCGGCGTCAAAGATGTGATGGACATCAAACATCTGGCGCGCGCGGTCTACCTCTCCAAAGCAGATTTGGCGACTCAGATGGTGACGGAAATGACTTCGTTGCAAGGCGTCATCGGCGGCGAGTATGCGCTGCGAAGCGGCGAAGCCCCGGAAGTGGCACAAGCAATTTCGGAGCAGTATCAAGCCGTCCCGAAGACCAAGCTCGGGCTGGCGCTTGTTTTGTCAGACCGCATTGATTCTCTCGTTGGACTCTTCGCCGCGGGACTGGCTCCCACAGGCGCGAAAGACCCGTTCGGTCTGCGTCGCGCCGCCATCGGCGTTGTCCAGCCGCTGATCGAACATGACTTGGATTTCGACCTCGCCCAAGCCGTGAATTTATCTGCCAGAATTCAGCCCATCGAAGCCAATGCCGAAGTGCAAAAGCAGGTTCTTGAATTCATTGCGGGACGTTTGAAAGTTGTCCTCGGCGACATGGGATTTAAGCACGATGTCGTGGATGCCGTGCTTGCGGCGCAGTCTACCAACCCGGCGGGAACTGTTCGGGCTGTGAAGCAACTATCCGCTTGGGTGGGACGCGAAGATTGGTCATCCATTTTGGACGGCTTCGCGCGCTGTGTCCGAATCCTAAGATCGCAGACCGAGGACGGAAGACCGAAGACCGAGGTTGACGAAAAGTTTTTGATCGAAGCAGAGGAAAAGGAACTTTACAAAGTGATTCAATCCTCCGTCCTCGGTCGACCGTCCACCGTCAATGAATTCCTTGAGATCGTCACCAAGCTCATCCCGTCCATCACTACCTTTTTTGATAAAGTGCTGGTCATGGCGGAAGACAAAGCCGTGAAGGAAAATCGGCTGGGCTTGCTGCAAAGGATCGCAAGCCTCGCAAACGGCATCGCAGATTTGAGTAAGCTCGAAGGCTTCTAAAATTTCAATCGCTCTCCCAAAAGGAGAGCGATTTTTTCTCCTGTGATAAAATGAAAAAAAACGTTTCAAACATTAGGAGGAAATTATGACGTTGGCTTTCCAAAAACAATACCCAAAAGTTTTTCTCATTTTTGTTTTATCCTTTTTTTGGACTATTTCTGCGAAGGCAGATACCAATGCGGATTCGCTTCCGTTTTCGCAAGATTGGTCAAATATTGCGTTGATCACTGCAAATGATGATTGGTCGGGCGTTCCTTCGATCACGGGGTATCGCGGCGATGGTTTAACCTCTTTAATTGGAGCAGACCCACAAACGATCATTGCCGGGGATGATGCTTTGCCAGTGGTGGATGTGAATGTAAATAATACAACGCCAAATACTTTTGCAACTGGTGGTGTAACAGAATTTCATCTTGCAGACCCTGTTATCGCTCTCCAAGGCTCTGGCACAGCAGACGCGCCTTACATCAAGATTTTTCTCGACACAACGAATACCAATCAAATTCAGGTCGCTTACGATGTGAGGGATATTGACGGCTCGACAGATAGCGCCATTCAGCAGGTGGCTTTGCATTATCGCGCGGGGTCAAGCGGAAATTTCACCAACCTTGCGGGCGGATATATCGCAGACGCGACGACGGGTCCCAGCCTGACAGCGTTAGTCACGCACATCAATGTCACCCTGCCCTCCGCTGCGGATAATCAATCTCACCTTGAATTGCGGATCATGACCACGAATGCCACAGGCAATGATGAATGGGTTGGCGTTGACAATATTTCCATCACAGCCAATCACGCGCCAACGGGCGTCGGCGTTTTTCCCAACTCTGTTTTGGAAAATAAATCGTCTGGTACAACGGTTGGAACGCTGACCGCCGCCGACCCAGACCCAACAGACACGCATACCTTTGCGCTGACAAATTCAGCCTTGTGCGCAGGCAATGGCGTGGACAATATCTACTTTTCGCTCACAGGCAACATACTCACAACCGCCGCCTCGTTTGATTTTGAAACAAAATCCAGTTATTCGATTTGCGCGCAGGTCACTGATAATCATGGCTTGTCGAAAACGGCATCTGTCCAGATCAATATTTTGGATATCGCAGATGAGACTCCGCCGTCTGTGACGATTGAACAGGCATCAGCGCAGCCAGACCCGACCAACCTTTCCCCGATCAATTTCACGGTTGTATTTTCCGAGCCGGTAACAGGCTTTGACGCCAGCGACATGGATTTTTCAGCTAGCACAGTGGGCGGCACATTGACCGCCGTAATCACAGAGATTGCAGCCGCTGACCACACAACTTACAATATTGCAGTCAGCGGAATGACATCAAACGGTGATGTCATTGTTGGTGTTCTTGCAGGCGGGGCTGCGGACAGCACGGGCAACGTCAATTTCATTTCCACCAGCACAGATCATCAAGTTGCATTTTCCACCGACGTAACCCCGCCGTCTGTGACGATTGACCAAGCCGCATCCCAGCTAGACCCGACCAACCTTTCCCCGATCAATTTCACGGTTGTATTTTCCGAGCCGGTAACAGGCTTTGACGCCAGCGACATGGATTTTTCAGCTAGCACAGTGGGCGGCACATTGACCGCTGCAATCATGGAGATCGCACCCGCTGACTACACAACTTATAACGTTGCAGTCAGCGGAATGACATCAAATGGCGATGTCATTGCTGGCGTTCTTGCAGGCGGGGCAGAGGACAGCACGGGCAACGTTAATTTCATTTCCACCAGCGCAGATCATCAAGTTGCATTTTCCACCGACGTAACCCCGCCGTCTGTGACGATTGAACAGGCATCAGCGCAGCCAGACCCGACCAATGTTTCCCCGATCAATTTCATGGTTGTATTTTCCGAACCTGTTACAAATTTTGTCACAGGTGATGTTGCCTTAAGCGGCACGGCAGGCGCAAGCACTGCAATGGTCACGCAAATCACTGGCACGACATACAATGTGACAGTTAGCGGCATCACGCTGGATGGCACGGTGATCGTGAACATCAATGCAAGTATCGCAACCGACGCAATCGGCAATCTAAACATGGCTTCTGCCAGCACAGATAATCAAGTTACTTTCTCTACCGATGTCACCCCGCCGTCTGTGTTAAGTTCAAATCCTGCCAGTGGTTCTGTGCTTTTGACAGGCTCAACGCAAATTATTGTGCAATTTAGCGAAGAAGTCAAAAACGATTCAAGCACAGGTGCGGCAAACAACGCTGTAAATTTTTTGCTCGTCAAAACGGGGACTGACCTGACCTTTGAAACAGCCTCCTGCCTGGCCAATGCGGCTGTCACCGATATTCCAATTGCGATCAATGCGGCGGCGTATCAAAACAAAATTACCACGCTTGATATAAATGGTGGTATTCCACTTTCTGCGGGTTCCTACCGTCTCTTCATTTGCGGCACGACCTCCATTGAAGATCTTGTGGGAAACAAACTCAACAACGGTGCAGATGATTCACATGTCAATTTTTCGGTCAGTCGGACGCTTGCGAATTCAAAATCAAATTGGAATTCGAATTCCAACCTGCCCGCAACGGGTTTTCCAGTTGGACGTGTGACCCATCTCCCCGTTCAAACTGCGGATAAAAAGTACGCTGCTTTTTCTGACTTTTGGCTTGAGATTCCCAAACTGACAGTTTCCACGCCGATAGTGGGCGTGCCCCTCACGCAAGATGGCTGGGATGTAACCTGGCTGGGTCAAAAGGCGGGCTGGCTCAATGAAACCGCCTTCCCTTCATGGGTGGGCAACTCCGTCATCACCGCCCATGTTTGGGATGCCTACAACCAGCCCGGAATATTCTATAACTTGAAAGACCTGCAATATGGCGACCTCATCAAAGTCCATGCCTTTGGGCAGGTTTACACGTACGAAGTGCGCGAGACAAAACAGATTGCCCCAAATAATTTTTCCGCCATCTTGAAACACGAAGATAAAGCCTGGCTAACATTGCTCACCTGCGAAGATTACATGCCCCGCTCCCAAACCTACGGTCACCGTCGCATGGTGCGCGCGGTGTGGGTGAGTGTGGCATCTGAAAAATAACCCCGCTGAAAACTCCGAAGGAATGGAATGATTATAGATTCAAGCAAAATGAATCAACTAACCCCGAAGGGGTGTCATGCTTTTCGGCACAAGCCATGTCATTCCTTCGGGATTGAAACTGCGTAACATCAGTCATTAACTTTCGGCGGTTATATTTTCCAGCAGATAATCATACTTGCCGGTATTCAAATTCCATATTTCCACGATCCGTTGCCAACTCCATAAATCGCCTTTGATCACAAACAACAGCTTGTCATAATACAAGGCGATATTTTGATCTGTGATCAGATTTTCACCTTGTTTAAGAGTTTCACGATAGCCTTTGGGAATGATGTGCCGAAAGTGACCGATGCGCCATTTGTTCACGTCATAAAGCGGCATGCGCGTCATCAACGGATCAGCCAGTGAATAATGATCAATGACGTGGAAGTTGGGACCCATCGTCATGGCATTCACCCCCAGCGCCCCCACCAATTTGACTTTTACAGGTCTAATCGAGAGGTAGTCCCATCTATCGCGGCTGAAGTTCATTGCTGGCGTGCTATTATTTTTTAGACATTCGAAAAATCCCAATCCTGTATAGAAGATGCGCTCGTCTGTGATTCCATCCTCGTTGATGAGGGCTTTTCTTTCAGCCTGGTCTCCGATGCTGAAAGAAGGGTTGCGCTCGGCAACCAAATAAATTGGTTCAATGCCAATCAGCAGGACAAGCCCGAGCACCAAACCGTATGCTTTTTGTGATTTGAATTCCATGGTTGAAAGCAGGGCAACGCAAGCCAGCAAAGGTGTCGAAAAAAAACGTCCACTCATAAAATCGCCGCCGATGGTAATTGTGTACAGCAAATAAAGCAGAACGCCCGCGATGATTGTTCTGTGTTTGTTGTTCCTGTTGACCAGCCCCACGCCCAAGACTGCGAAAATAGTCAGCAGGGTGATCGTATCTACTGTCAGTGAGTTCTGGTAATAGCGAATTCCCTGCATCATCAGGCTTGAAGTGGAGATGCCCGTGTTGATCTTCGCGTATGCCGTGTTTGGAAAGGGGAAGCCGTAATAGAAAAGCGAAAACAATTCCCAGGCAATCAGGGGGAGAAATCCAAGCCCCAGGGCGATGATGGTTTTGCCTTTATTTGAATTTTGCCAAAAGAGGATGAGCAGGGCTGGGAAATAAAATAACAACGTGTCCAACCGATCTACTCCGCTGAATGCTGCCAACAGCGCGAGGAGAAAGATACTACGCTGTGAGTTCAGGTAAACCAGGATGAAAAGCAACAGGAGGAGATGCGTGAGCGGATTTTCCAGCCCCGAGGTGGAATAATCAATGAATGCTTTGGAGACGGAGAAAATCAACAGCCCCAAAACCGCGCCTTTTGTGGATGTGGCGACTTTGAATGCGAAGACCACCGCCATCAAAATGGAAATCGCAATGGAAATGAAGACGTTGAGGAAGTACATCTGTCCCTGCCCAAGCGGATTGCCCTTCCAAAAATTGAAGACGAAATTCGCCGCCGCCTGAATCAAAAACCAGAGCGGATGAGTAAACGTCTGCACCCGCTCTCCGATGTTGAAGACAGGTCCGTATCCGTGCAGAAAATTTTCCAGCGAGCGAAAAGTGATATACGCATCATCACTGACCCACGAGTTCCGAATGACCAGCCATGAATAGAGCGCCAGAAATGGGATAACCAGCATCTTGTATTTAGTAAGCCATGAATTCATCTGTGACCTGTTAATATTTTAGCTTTCTCCAAAAGCGTTTTCCAGCAAATAATCATATTTGCCGGTATTCAAATTCCATATCTCCACGATTCGCTGCCAATTCCATAAATCGCCTTTGACCACAAACGATAGTTTGTCATAATACAAGGCGATATTTTTATCCTCGATCAGGTTTTCGCCTGCTTTAATAGTTTCAACATAACCTTTGGGAATAATATGCCGAAAGTGACCGATGCGCCATTTGTTCACGTCATAAAGCGGCATACGCGTCATCAGCGGGTCAGCCAGCGAGTTTAAGTCAATAATGTGGAAGTTGGGTCCCATTGTCATGGAATTCAATCCCAGCGGACCCACCACTTTGACTCTCACCGGTTCATCAGGGAGAAAAACCCATTTATCGCGGGCATAATTTGTAGATGGGGTGCTTCTCTTTCTTAGCCGCTCAAAAAATCCCAATCCGGTGTACACAATGCGCTCGTCGGAAATATCGTATTCATCAATGAAGACACGGTGATCTCTGTCATCTCCAACGCCGAAAGAGGGATTGCGTTCAGTTATCAAAAAAATGGGGGCGATGCCGATCAGCAAGACCAATCCAATCACAAGACCGTATATTTTCGGCGATTTGAAATCCATTGTTGAAAGGAGCGCCACGCAAGCCAGCAGCGGCGTGGAGAAATACCGTCCGCTCATAAAATCGCCGCCGATATAAACTGTGTAGAGCAAGTAAAGAATAATGCCCGCAATGATCGTCCGGTGCGGCTTGCTTTTTTTCATCAGCCCCGCAATGGATACGCCGAAAATGGTCGCCAATGTGATCGGGTCCATTTTTATGGAATTCTGATAATAGTGCATTCCCTGCTTGATCAGTTCCCAGGCAGGAATGCCGGTGTTGATCTTCGCGTATGCCGTATTTGGGAAAGGGAAGCCATAATAAAAAAGTGAAAACAATTCCCATGCGATCAACGGCAGAAATCCCAGCCCAAGTGTGATGAAGGTTTTACCTTTGTTTGGACTTTGCCAGAAGAGGATGAGTAAGGCGGGGAAATAGAACAACAACGTATCCAACCGATCCACCCCGCCCAGAGCTGCCAGCAGCGCGAGGAGAAAAATTTTACGCTGTGAGTTTTCCTTTTGGGTCAGGTGAACCAGAATGAAAAGCAGAAGAATAAGGTGGGTGAGCGGATTTTCCAGCCCGGAGGTGGAATAGTCAATAAATGATTTTGAAACAGAAAAGATCAAAATCCCCAGGATCGCGCCCTTTGTAGATGCGGCAACCTTGAACGTAAAAATTGAGACCATTAAAATGGAGATCGCAATTGAAATAAAAACGTTCAAAAAATACATCTGCCCCTGTCCAAACGGGTTGCTCTTCCAAAGGTTGAAGATAAAATTTGCCGCAGCCTGCACCAGAAACCAGAGTGGGTGTGTAAACGTCTGCACGCGCTCGCCGATATTAAAGACCGGGCCGTAGCCGTGCAGAAAATTTTCCAAAGAACGAAAGGTGATAATTGCATCATCGCTGACCCAGGAAGTTCTAATCACCAGCCACGAGTAGAGCGCTAAAAATGGGATCGCGAGTGCATTGTGTTTGTTAAGCCGTGAATTCATAGGGGACAAGTATAATTCATCCATCCTATGTCTACGATTGATGAAATTAAAGCCAAGATAGATATCGTTGACCTCGTGTCTGAGGCTGGCGTCAAACTGCGCCACGCGGGCAAGAATTACACGGGCTTCTGTCCCTTCCACGATAATAAGCATACGCCTGCCTTTGTGGTCTGGCCCGAGTCTGGAACGTGGCGTTGTTTTGGCCAATGCAACGAGGGCGGCGACATCTTTAAATTCGTGATGAAGCGCGAGGGGCTTGAGTTCAAGGATGCACTTAACAAGCTGGCAGACCGCGCGGGGGTAAAGGTTGAATCTTTTGTTACTGAAAAGCCGGAAATCAAGGAGGCGCATGAGCATTTGCGCGCCCTGCTTGAAGATGCAATTATTTTTTATCGAACCCATCTTTTTAATAACAAGGATATTCTGGCTTACCTGCATGAAAAGCGCGGATTAACCGACGCAACCATCGAAACCTTTGGCTTGGGCTACGCTCCGCCTGGGTATGATAATCTGCTCAAAAATTTCACAGCCAAAGGGTACAAGGAACAGGACTTAATTGACGCGGGCATGGTATCTGTCCGCGAAGCTGATGATTCACGCAATACGCAGCATACAACACGAATTTACGATAAATTCCGTAACCGCATCATGATCCCCATCCGCGACGAGAATGGGAAAATGGCGGGCTTTGGCGCGCGCATCGTGGACCCGAATGATGTTCCCAAGTTTTTGAATTCACCGGAGACCCCGATCTTTACAAAGGGACATATCCTTTATGGATTAGACCGCGCCCGCAAGCCGATCCGCGCGGCTGACCAGGCTGTGATCGTGGAAGGCTATCTGGATGTGATCGCGCTGCATCAGGCAGGCTACGAGAATGTTGTCTCGCCGATGGGAACTGCGCTGACCGAAGACCAGTTGCGTTTGTTGAAACGCTCCACGCGGCGGATTGTCCTGGCACTCGACCCGGATACTGCGGGACAAAAAGCCGTCTTACGCGGGCTGGATGCGGCACGTTCTGCGATGGATCGTGAAGGCGAGTTGGGATTTGACGCCCGCGGACTGCTCCGCAACGAAGCGCGTTTGCAGGCAGATTTGCGCGTGGCATCTATGCCGGATGATCTCGACCCGGATGAGATCGTGGCCCGTGATAAAGATGAATGGAAACGGCTGATCGAAAACGCGAAACCCATCGTGACACACGTCATGGATTCGCTGGCGATCGGCCAAAATTTGAATGATGCGAAGGTCAAGAATCAGATTGCGGCGCAAGTCCTGCCGCTGATCGAAGACCTGCCCAGCCCGTTGGAACGCGACACGTATCGTCAGGCGCTGGCGCGAATGTTGCGGGTAGATGAACGCTCATTTGTGGGCACCCAGGCTCAGGTTCCGGTACTGAGGCGCAAGCCGCGCGGGGCAGATCAATCTCAAAGAGTTGAAAAAACTCAGGTGGTGGCGCTCAATCCCACTTTAAGAATTGAATCGTATTGCGTTGGCGTTTTGTTCCGCAAGCCTGCCTTGTTGTATCGCCTTGATCGAACGCTGCAAGAGTTTGGGCTGAGCGCTTTGGCAGTGGAAGATTTCGAGTATACTGACCATCAGTTGGTGTTTGGTGTGATCCGCATGGCAGTGGAACAGGATGAGAAAGATTATCATCATTATGTGTTGAGCCATTTGTTGGAAATGAGCAGTGATGTTTCAAAGAATTTTCTTGCGCAGGCAGAAAATCTTGAGCATGTGGAAAATAAAGTATTCGAAGAACTGATTTCCTTTGTAATAGATTTGCGGCGGATGAAGGCACTGACTAATAATCTTCAGCTACGTTTCTTGATGGAAGAAGAACAAGACGAAGCAATTAAAAAAATGTACCAAGAACAATCTTCACAACTTGCAAAACTGATTCACAATTTGGATCAGGCAAAGAAAAAGTTGTCATTAAAACGGCAGATGTAACAGGAGTGCGGAAGTTCTACTTCCGATGCAAAAGCAAAGCTTTTGCAATCCGTGTGTTTTTATTTAGTGGAAGAAAGGGAACCAATGCCTGCTAAAGCAAAACTCAATTCCAAAGCGACATTAGAACAAAAGTCAGTTGTGCAATTTGTTGCTGGCAAGCCAAAAGCAGAGGCGCTTGAAATTTCAGAGGAGGTTGTTTTTACTTCTTTGATCGATGATGATCTCTTGCTTGATACGGCAGTGGATGAGGTCGTCGAGCCGGATGAATCCCTGCTTTCGCAATTGGAAGAGGATGCCGATGAGGAACCTCAGCGTTCGCACGAACTTGCAACTGATCTTTCTGAAGACCCTGTGCGTTTATATCTGCGCGAGATCGGGCAGGTGAAACTGCTTGATTCTGACAGCGAGTTTCGGCTTGCCACGCTCAGCGAAGCAGATCGGCATATCATAACGCTTGGCAAGTTGAAGCAGCGCAAAGGGGTTTCGCAGGCTTCTTCGATCTATCATGCGTTGCTTTTGGAAATGCTCACTTCGTGGGAGCGCCTCATTGAAGATGCCGAACAGCTTGATTATGAACTCCCAAACCTTGCCTTGATGATCGCCGAATCCCAGTCGCTTCACGCGGGCTGGCAATTTGATTCGCCCTCCTACTTCCGCGCTTATTTGAATAATGGTCATTGGGGAGTGGATCATCTTTGGGATGGTCTTGCGCGACATGCCTACGGCGTCTTTCTCAACCTGTACCTGTTACCGTTTAAATATGCTGAGTGGCTGCTGAAATATGTCGGCGACCAGCACGCTTTTCCTGCCCAGCGGCTTCTCTACCATAACCTGCCGTCAGACGAGGATCTCTTTAGCGAAATGGATGCTGTCCATGCCCGCGCAGTGGATGGGAACCAGGCATTGATCCGTGCGAACCTGCGTTTGGTGGTCAGCGTAGCCAAGCGTTACCTCGGGCGCGGCATGTCGCTCCTTGACCTGATTCAGGAAGGCAACATGGGTTTGCTGCGCGCGATTGGTAAATTTGACCCGCGTCGCGGATTCAAGTTCAGCACCTATGCCACGTGGTGGATCCGACAATCCATTAATCGTTCGATCGCAGAGCAGGCGCGCACTATTCGAATTCCCGTCCATTTGTTCGAATCCATCTCGCGTATTTTGCGCGCGCAACGGCATCTAACGCAAGTCTTGGGCAGGGATCCAAGCAAAGCGGAACTGGCTGTGGAGATTGGCTATCTCTCCGCCTCAGATGTGCAAACGATCTTGCGCGCGCACGCCGAAAATAAACCGATCAAACTGGAATTGCAACAGCGCCTAGACATTGCCACGCAAAAAGTAAATCGCATATTGCGCTCGGCTGAAGAGCCTATTTCCCTCGAAGGTCCGGTGGGAGATGAAGACTCCAGTTCGCTGGGCGACTTCATTGAAGATGAAGACGCGCCTTCTCCCATAGATGTAGCCGCGCGCGAGATGCTTCGTGAGCAGGTACAGCACGCATTGGAATCGCTTTCAGACCGCGAGCGCGAAGTCCTGGAGTTGCGTTTTGGTTTGCACGACGGAAAAGAGCACACGCTGGAAGAGGTGAGTCACTATTTCAACGTGACCCGCGAGCGCGTGCGCCAGATCGAAGCGAAGGCACTGCGGAAAATGCGGCATCCTGCGCGCAGCCGCGATTTGCGCGACTATTTAGGCGATTAGTTGGACGTGTATCCTGCATGTGTCACACGTTTAATGCGTGACACATGCAGGATTTTTTTGTGTTTATCTTTTGTGAAACAAGGTACATTTTCTGGCGGTCAAGATTTGATTATGATATACTAGACCAAAAGTGTCATATTTCACACACCAAAGAGGTGTTTATGTTGTTGGAATACATTGCCATTGCAGTCATGATCGCGGTTGCCACATTTATTGCAATTGCTGCGATAGGTTTAGGGGAGTTGTTTGGCCCAAAGAAAAATTCAGAAGCCAAATCCATGCCGTATGAATCGGGCATGAGTCCGTACGGCGCAGGGACACGGCGTATGCCTGTCCGCTTTTATTTGATCGCCGTGTTGTTCATCCTTTTTGATATTGAAGTGGTTTTCTTTTTACCCTGGGCGATCGCGTTTCGTAAACTGGGCATGTTTGGACTGGCTGAAATGGTCGTCTTTTTGGTTATTTTATCGGTTGGCTATGTGTATGCCTGGAAGAAAGGAGCTTTAGAATGGGAGTAGAGCAAAAACTCGGTGATATGGGCGTGGTCACCACCACGCTTGAAAATGTTGTAAACTGGTCGCGGACGAATGCCATGTGGCCGATGCTGTTCGGTCTGGCGTGCTGCGCCATCGAGATGATGGCGGCACAGGCTTCGAATTATGATATGAGCCGCTTCGGCATGGAGTTGATGCGCGCCAGTCCGCGCCAATCTGACCTGATGATCGTGGCGGGGCGTGTCTCGAAGAAAATGGGACCTGTCCTCCGCCGACTGTACGACCAGATGCCTGAGCCAAAGTGGGTGATTGCCATGGGCGACTGCGCCTCATGCGGCGGCGTCTTCAATAATTATGCGATCTTTCAGGGAGTTGATGAAGTCGTCCCTGTGGATGTGTACGTGGCGGGCTGTCCGCCGCGCCCCGAGGCTTTGATCCACGGTGTGCTCACTTTGTATGAAAAGGTGAACAAAGAGAAGTTCAAGGATTTGGCTGAGAAATATAAATAAGCCCGCTCCCTCACCCTAGCCCTCTCCCGAAAGGAGAGGGGACTCCCTTCCCCTTTGGGGGAAGGGTTGGGGATGAGGGCTGGAGTAATATGGATACAAAACTCGAACCCATTGTAAAAATCATTCAGGAAAAATTCAGCGCAACTTTTGAAGAGTTCCGCGATGAAGTGCATCTATTCCTCAAACCTGAGCAGATCGTGGAAGCGTTGACTCTTTTACGCGATGAACATAAATTTGAATTGCTCTCGGCGTTGACTGCCGTGGATTATTATCCGCAAGTATCACCGCGTTTTCATGTGGTGTATCAATTAACTTCGCTGGCGCAGAATCTATCGCTGCAGATCAGAGTCCCAGTAAACGGTACCAGCCCCAAGGTGCCGACGGCGACGGGGCTGTACGGCGTCGCAAATTGGCGCGAGCGTGAACTTCTCGATATGTTTGGAATCGAGTTTGAGGGTCATCCCGATCCGCGCCGAATTTTGATGCCAGAAGGAACTGAAGGTCATCCGCTCCGAAAAGATTTTCCGCTGGGATATGAAGAACCGCAATTTACTTTTAACTTTGATGAGATCGGTTTGCAGAAACCGCATCCAAAGGAATAGATTTTTGAACCACGGAGACGCGGAGACACTGAGAAAAAATAAAACTCCGTGACTCTGTGCCTCAGTGGTTGGCAATTGGGTTTATTGCTTGAAGGAATATTTATGACTCAGATAGAAGAAGTTAGTATCGAACAATTCAAACATCTCGTCTCAGCGCGCGCCCTGACGGGGGAAACCATGCTGCTGAATATGGGACCGCAGCATCCGTCCACGCATGGCGTTCTGCGTTTGTTGCTTGAGCTGGACGGCGAAATCATTGTCAATTGCATTCCCGATATTGGATATTTGCATACGGGCATCGAAAAGAACATGGAAGCCAAGACCTACCAGAAGGCTGAAGTGATGACCGATCGCCTCGATTACATGAACCCGATGGGCAACAATCTCGCGTATGTGATGGCGGTTGAAAAACTGGTTGACCTCGATGTGCCCGTGCGCGCGCAAGGTTTGCGTGTGATTTTGGTCGAGTTGCAACGCATCGCTTCGCATCTGGTCTGGCTCGGCAGTGTGGGGCTTGACCTTGCGGCGATGTCCATGTTTCTGTATTGTTTCCGCGAGCGCGAACTAATTCTCGATATTTTTGAACTGGTTTCGGGTCAGCGCATGATGACCACTTACTTCCGCCCTGGCGGTGTGTGGCGCGATGTGCCTGTTGAATTTGAAAAAGCAGTCCGCGATTTTCTCAAGATATTCCCTGCGCGGATTGATGAATACGAAAAGTTGTTGACGAAGAACCCGCTCTTTCTCGACCGTATGCTGGGTCTTGGAATTTTAGATTCGGCGACCGCCTTGTCTTATGGCGTCACAGGTCCCACGCTTCGTGCTTCTGGCGTTAACTGGGATTTGCGCAAGGCGCGTCCATATTCGGGTTATGAGCAATATGATTTCAACGTGCCCGTGCTGACCGAAGGCGATACGTACGCGCGTTATTTGGTGCATATTCAGGAATTTCGTGAGTCGTTGAAGATCATCGAACAAGCTTTGAATAAATTACCGTTCGGACCTGTGCATTCTGAAAATCGTAAATTTGTTCCGCCGCCACGCTCTGAGATCGGCGTCAGCATGGAATCGCTCATCCACCACTTCAAGTTATGGACGGAAGGTTTCCCTGCGCCGAAGGCTTCGGTCTACAGCGCAGTTGAATCCCCGCGCGGTGAGTTGGGCTTATTGTTGGAAGGTGACGGCGGACCCAAGCCGTTGCGCGTCCATTTGCGCACGCCTTCATTTGATAATTTGAGCGTGCTGTCGCACATCGTAAACGGACATCTGGTTGCTGATTTGGTCGCCATCCTCGCATCCATTGACATTGTCCTCGGAGATATTGATAGATAATTAACCACGAAGTACACGAAGGAACACTAAGGAAAACCATTTGGTTTTAACCTTTGTGATACTTTGTGACCCTTCGTGGTGAAGAGAGCCGTAAATGAGCCTGACAAAAAAGTATTCAAAGGAAGTAAAACAAATTCTGTCCAAGTATCCGCCTGAGCATAAACGTTCAGCGGTGATGCCTCTGCTTTACCTTGCCCAGCGCGAAGAAGGCTATGTCAACAAAGCCGCCATGCAGGACATCGCGCAGATTTTGGAAATTACCGAAACCGAAGTTGCTTCGATTGTCGGCTTTTATACTTTGTATCACGATGAGAAGGCTGGCAAATATCGCAT
The DNA here is from genome assembly GCA_945877125.1 of Candidatus Brevifilum fermentans. Classification (GTDB taxonomy): domain Bacteria; phylum Chloroflexota; class Anaerolineae; order Anaerolineales; family Villigracilaceae; genus Villigracilis. Next base: position 79,864 of record CAMCQT010000002.1, read on the forward strand.
GCAAGTTTGTACTGATTTGCCCTGTGCCCTGCGCGGCGCGGATGAGTTCCTGCAAAACCTGTGCGGCAACCTTGGCATCAAAGTCGGTGAGACTACTCCCGATGGCTTGGTGACTCTCGAAGCCGTGACCTGTCTCGCCGCGTGTGACAAAGCCCCGATGTTCCAAACCCAGGGTCCTGATGGAATCAAATACCACGAAAACATGACCGTGGATAAAACAATGGAATTAATTGAAGCGTTGAAGAGCGGAGATTAGTAATTACCAATCTCCAATTACCAATTACCAATCGCCAAAAACCTATGACTCATATCCTTTTACGACATCGTGAAATTCCCGATATTCAAAAGTTAACGGTCTATAAAAAGAACGGTGGATTTGCTGCATTCAAAAATGCCGTGACCAAAATGAAGCCCAGCGAAGTGACCGACCTAGTCAAGAGTTCCAATTTGCGTGGACGCGGCGGCGCGGGTTTCCCGACTGGCACAAAATGGTCGTTCATTGACAACAAGACTTTCCCGCATTATGTCGTCGCCAACGCGGACGAGTCCGAGCCTGGCACGTTCAAAGACCGCGAGATTCTGGAAAACAATCCGCTGCAATTTTTGGAAGGGTTGGCGATTGCATCCTACGCAGTCAGCGCGAATGTGGCGTATGTTTACCTGCGTGGAGAATCCTGGCAGATTGCCGCCTTGCTTGATGAAAAAATCGCAGAGATGGAAAAAGCTGGTTACCTCGGTGATAATCTTTTTGGCACAGAATATTCCCTGAAAATTTATACGCATCTCGGCGCAGGCGCTTACATCTGCGGCGAAGAAACCGCCCTGTTGGAATCGCTCGAAGGCAAACGCGGACAACCGCGTGTGCGTCCGCCATTTCCTGCCTTGGTTGGTTTGTACGGCAAGCCGACGCTGATCAACAATGTGGAAACATTGACCAACGTGCCGATGATCCTCGCCAATGGCGCGGACTGGTACAAGGCGATGGGCACAGGCGACAGCGCGGGCGTGAAGATCTTCTCGCTTTCGGGGCGCGTGCGCAAACCTGGAAATTATGAATTGCCATTCGGCACCACCTTCCGCCAGTTGATCTACGAACACGGCGGCGGAATTTTGGATGGTCGCTCTGTGAAAGTTATCATGCCTGCGGGCGCGTCATCTTCCATGATCGTGGTGGATGATAAAGTGCTTGACACGCCGATGGACTACGCCTCTGTCCGCACGCTTGGCTCGGAACTTGGGTCTGCATCCGTGATCGTGATCGACGACACCGTCAGCGTGGATTGGATCGTCAACAAGACCATCCATTTCTTCAAGCACGAGTCCTGCGGCAAATGCACACCCTGCCGCGAGGGCACGTATTGGATGCAGAACATCACGAATCGAATCCACTCTGGCAATGGCGCGCAAGCCGATGTGGATTTGCTGCTCACTGTGGCGAAACAAATGCAAGGCAAGTGCCTGTGCCCGCTCGGCGAATTTTCCACGATGGCTGTGGTGACGGGCATTGAAAGATTTCCGCAGGATTTTAGGAAAGCGGTAAAAAGTGAAAAGTAAAAAGTGATGAGTTGTGTCGCGACTGGAGAATAAAATGAATGCTTTGAGTTATCGAGTGTTACTTCGCAAGGAAGCGGAAGGCGGATTTACTGTAACCGTGCCGTCCCTGCCTGGCTGCGTTACATTTGGCGATACATTGGAAGAAGCGATGAGCATGGCGCGTGAAGCCATCGAACTTTATGTGGAGAGTTTGCAGGCGCACGGCGAGGAAGTCCCAACCGAAAATGAAGTCTTTGAGTACACATTAACCATCCCTGCCAATGCCTAAATTCCCGTCCCTTACACCGCAGCAGGTTATAAAAATTCTCGAAAAGAAAGGCTTTGTTCTCGACAGGAGCAAAGGCAGTCATCGAATCTATTTTCATCCTGAAACCCGAAGAAGGGTTGTAGTTCCTTTTCATCACAAAGACCTGCCGCAGGGAACACTGCGCGAAATTCTCAAGCAGGCTGGTGTGGAAAGGGAAGAAATTCAGGATTAGTCGGAGCATGGATGAGTAAACAAGTTACATTAACCATTAATGGAATAAGCGCAACCGTGCCAGAAGGTACGACAGTTGTGGATGCCGCCAAGTCGGTGGGAATTGATATTCCCGTTTTTTGTCATCACCCAAAACTGGAGCCTGTCGGCATGTGCCGCATGTGTCTCGTGGAAATTGGTCGCCCAATGCTGGATCGTGCTACGGGTCAAGCGGTGGTGGAAAACGGTCAGCCCAAGATTCAGTTCATGCCCAAACTCGAAACCGCCTGTACCAACCGCGTTTCAGAAGGCATGGTCGTGATGACCATTTCCGACAAGGCGAAGGAAGGGCAACGCGGCACGTTGGAATTTTTGCTGACTTCGCACCCGCTGGATTGTCCCGTCTGCGACAAGGGCGGCGAATGTCCGCTGCAAAATTTGACGATGGCGTTTGGTCCCAGCCAGAGCCGTTTTATTTACGACGAGAAAAATCATCTCGAAAAACAAGTTCCGCTCGGAGAGTTGATCTGGCTCGACCGCGAGCGCTGTATTCAGTGCGCGCGCTGTATCCGCTTTCAGGATGAGGTGGCGGGCGAGGCGGTTCTCGGCTTCGATGAACGCGGACGAAATACACAGATCGTTTCTTTGTCTACCCCTGGGTTTGATTCTGTTTTCTCGGGCAACACCACCGACATCTGTCCCGTCGGCGCGTTGACTACCGCGGACTTCCGCTTTGGAGCGCGTCCGTGGGAACTCAAGGCGCAGGCTTCGATCTGCACGCAATGTCCTGTTGGATGCAACACCACGCTCAATACTCGCCGCGAAGCCAAGTCAGCGGGCGATATTGTTGTCAAGCGAGTCATGCCGCGTCAGAACGAAGAAGTGAATGAAATCTGGCTGTGCGACAAGGGACGCTTTGCCTATCACTACACTGAAAGCAAAAAACGACTCACCAAACCCTTAGTTCGCAAAGAAGAAAAATTGGCGCGCGTTTCGTGGACTTCCGCAATTACTCATGCCGCAGAGAACTTCTTGAAATTCAAAAAGGACTTCGTTGTGCTGGCTTCTGGCAGATTGGCAAATGAAGACTTGTTTAACTTGAAGTCGCTGGCGGATACTGTTGGCGGCAAAGCCATTTTGTATTCTGATATGGGCGGCGGTGATCTGACTGCGCTGGTTGGCGTGGGGCAGGGCACGAACATCGGAGACATGGGCAAAGGTGATGCAATCCTCGTTGTTGCTTCAGACTTGTATCAGGAAGCGCCGATCTGGTGGCTGAGAGTCAAACAAGCCGCTGACCGCGGCGCGACGCTGATTGTGGCGAATCCGCGCGAGACCAAGCTGGATAAATTTGCGAAGTTTGTCATCCGCTATGCGTATGGCGATGAAGTTAAGACAATCAACGATTTCAGCAGGAAGACCAAAATCTCTGACGAATTTGCGAAGGCGAAGAATGCGATTGTGTTCTACGGCAGCGAGGGACTGGGCTTAAACGGCTCATCCATGCTGGCATCTGCTTGCGCCACACTTTTGAAAGAGACCGAGCACATCGGCAAGCCGAACAATGGCTTGGTGGGTGTCTGGCAAAGAGTCAACGATCAGGGCGCGTGGGAAGTTGGTTTCCGTCCCGAGCCTGATCTGGAGAAGGCTCTCAAGGGCAAAGCCGTTTACGTCGTTGGGGCTGACCCTGTGGGCGATGACCCTGCTTTGGCGAAGGCGCTAAAAGGCGCGAAGTTCGTTGCCGTGCAGGATATTCTTGAAACCGCGACGGCAGAAATTGCGGACGTGGTCTTCCCTGCGCAGGCGTATACCGAACGCGAGGGAACCTTCACATCAGGCGAGCGCCGCGTGCAGAGATTCTATGCGGCTGTACCTGCAAAAGGTGACTCGAAACCTGATTTCGCGATCACCTCACAACTTGCCAAAGAGATGGGCGTCATCCTTGAAGGTTCATCTGTTTCGGTGGTCTTCGATATTCTGGCAAGTTCACTCGATGCATTTACCGATCTAAGTTATGAAAAACTGGCTGAGGTGCATGGTCAATATCCCATCGTTGGGCGCGGTGACTTGTATTACGGCGGCACGACTTACGAGAACACGCAGGGTCTGGGCGTGCAACTCGTCCCGATTGCCCAAGCTGGGGGCGCGGTACACATCTCAAAGATTAGAAAAGAAGCGGCTCTTCGTCCCAAAGAAAATGAATTGCTGGCGGTTCCCGTCAACAAATTGTATGATCGCGGCGTGACTGTTAATCCGACGCAATTGCTCGACGGACGTGTTGGCGAAGCGGCGATCACACTGCATCCATCGACTGCGAAAAATCTTGGACTGGAAGCGGGCGCGCAAGTGAAGATTACTTTCGCGGGCGTGAAAGCCGAGGCGTTATTGAAACTCGATGACACGATCTCGACGGGTGTGGCGCTTGTTCCGCGCAGCATGGGCATTGCGATCCGCGAGCCTGTTGTGGCGAAGGTGAAATAATGAACGAGCTTTGGAGTCCAGAAGTTCTACTTCTGGACAGAGTCACGCAAGTAGAACTTGCGGACTCCGCGTAATCGGTAATGAGGATTTTTTATGGATTGGACTTTCTGGCTTGAATGGGTAATTAAAGGATTTGTGCTGTGCCTGATTTTGTTGGTTGGATTCGCCTACCTGACCTGGTACGAACGCCGCGCATTGGCGCGGATGCAGGTGCGCGTGGGACCAAACCGCGCGGGCTATCAGGGCTTGTTGCAGCCGATTGCGGACGCTGTCAAGTTGATCTTCAAAGAGGAATTAACACCCACGCATGTTTATAAAGTGGTCTTCATCCTTGCTCCAATTCTGACGGTTGTGCCTTCGCTGGTGCTTGCGGCGGTGATTCCGCTTGGCACATCGTTCAATATGTTTGGACGCGAAATTACTTTGCACGTTGCGAGTCTGAATGTCGGTGTTTTATATTTGATGTCCATCGCGTCCATCGCGGTGTATGGGATTGTGCTGGCGGGCTGGTCGAGCAACAACAAATACGCCATGCTCGGCGCGGTACGCGCTTCGGCGCAAATGATCTCGTATGAACTTTCGCTGGGATTATGTTTTGCGATTGCGGTCGTGATGGGCAATTCACTGAATTTGATCGAAATCGTGGAAGCGCAAAAGGATATGTGGTTTGCGGTGCTTCAGCCTGTGGGTGCGTTCATCTTTTTGATCGTGACTCTGGCGGAGGTCAACCGTGCTCCGTTTGACATGCCCGAAGCCGAGCAGGAATTGACCGCAGGCTATCACTCGGAATATTCGGGAATGAAGTTTGCGTTATTTTTCATGGCTGAATATCAAAAGATGATCGTCATTTCAATGATCGCAGCGACGTTGTTCTTCGGCGGCTATCGTGAGATTTGGTTTTTGAAAGATACCTTCCTGAGTGTGGACGCGATTTGGACAATCGGAACGTGGCAATTTCAAGCCTGGTTCCTGGGACCGATCTATTTGCTGTTGAAGGTGATCGTTCTGCTTTTCGGCATGATCTGGATCCGCGCCACCTGGCCGCGCATCCGCTATGACCGTTTGATGGCTTTTGGTTGGAAGGTACTTCTGCCGCTTTCCTTTATCACGGCGTTTATTACCGCCGTGGGTATTTTATTGGCGCAGGAATTTGATAATCAACTTTATATGTATAGCATCCCCGTGTTTTCCATTATCAGTGCTTTGATTGCGGTGGTTTTTATTTATCGTGATTTGAGGAGAAAATCCCATGGGCGTATTTGAACCCGTCATTGAGCTTGGGCGTGGACTGGCTGAAACGCTCCGTTCATTTTTATTCGAGAAGACAGTCACCGTTCAATATCCCGAAGAAAAGCGGACCGTCCATCCGCGCTTCCGTGGTCGGCATGTGTTGAATCGTTATGAAAATGGACTTGAGAAATGTATCGGCTGTTCGCTCTGCGCCGCAGCCTGTCCCTCGGATGCGATCTTTGTCGAGTCTTCTGAGAACACCGATGAAAAACGCTTCTCGCCTGGACAGCGCTATGCTTCGACCTACGAGATTAACATGCTGCGCTGTATCTACTGCGGATTCTGCGAAGATGCCTGTCCCACCGAAGCGATCACGCTCGGCGATAATTACGAACTCACATTCACCGACCGCCGCGACGCGATCTACACCAAAGATTTCTTGCTTGCGCCTGTCCCAACCGCCGATATGCTCACCCCGCGCAAAGTGGATGCTGGCGTGTTCACACGCTCGGTGCCTGAAATGAAAAATCCTAGTGATTAGAGAATAGAGATTGGAGATTAGTAATTTGTAATTACCAATCTCCAATTACCAATTACCCAAAAGCCTATGACCTCTGAACTAATTGTCTTCCTCGTCCTTTCCCTCGTTGCCATTTCGAGCGCGCTTGGCATGGCGTTTAGCCGCAATGCGATCTACTCGGCGCTGTTCCTCGTGCTGAACTTCGTGACGGTGGCTGTTTTCTATTTGCTGCTCGGCGCGCCGTTAATTGCCATGTCGCAGATCACCGTGTATGCGGGCGCGATCATGGTTTTGTTCCTCTTCGTCATCATGCTGCTCGGCGCGGAGAATCTGGCTCCGTTGCCGCAGGCGATGCCGTGGCAGAGACCGCTGGCTTTCATTCTGGCTGTGACTCTCGTCGTGGAATCAATCTATCTGATCTTTGCCCGCGCCCAACTGGATACGGTCATCACCGCGCCCGATGCTGCTGCGAATTCAATGGAGAGTTTACGTGAGATGGCGATGACTCTTTTCAATCAGTTCCTTTTGCCGTTTGAGATCACCTCCATTTTGCTATTGGTCGCAATGGTCGGCGCAATCGTGCTGACCAATCGGGAAAAACGAAAGGCTAGGGCATAAATCATGATTCCAGTAGATTATTACATTATCCTCTCAGCCATCCTGTTCACCATCGGCGCGTTGGGCGTGCTGATCCGCCGCAACCCGTTGATCATTTTCATGTCCATCGAGTTGATGCTCAACGCGGCAAACCTCGCCTTCGTTGCCTTTGGGCGTTCGTGGGAAATCACGAGCGGAAAGCCGTTCTACACAGGTCAGATATTCGTCTTTTTCGTCATCGCCGTCGCCGCCGCAGAAGTAGCCGTGGGTCTGGCGCTGATCGTTGAGATTTTCAAGACCAAGAAGAACATCAATATTGACGAGATGAACTCTTTGAAGGGATAAAAATCATGTCATTGCGAGCCGCGCTCTTGGTTTTTGCGGCGAAGCAATCTCCCCAAGGATGCGGGGATTGCTTCGGGCAAAGAACGCCCTCGCAATGACATACTACCTGGAGCATTTATGCACTTAAGCGAAACAATTATTTCCCTCGCCCCGTGGCTGGTCTTTGCGCCACTGACAGGCTTGCTGATCAATTTGATCTTTGGCAGGCGACTCAGCGAAAAGGCTGTTGGCACAGTGGCAAGTCTGGCATCAGGAGCGGCGTTTGTTGTTTCTGTTCTGTTGGCGTATGCCGTCTCGATCAATCACGGCGAAGTCATGCGCTGGCGGCTGGCGGAGTGGATTCACATCGGCACGCTCAACCTCGACTGGACTTTCCGCATCGACTCGCTCTCGACCACGATGATGCTGGTCGTGTCGGGCGTGGGCACGCTGATTCACATCTACGCCATCGGCTATATGCACGAAGATGTCCGCTTCAAACACGATGAAGGACGTTACACCCGCTTCTTCATCTTCCTTAACCTGTTCATCGCGGCGATGATGATTTTGGTCAGCGGCGACTCGTACATGATGCTCTTCGTCGGCTGGGAAGGCGTGGGGCTTTCGTCTTTTCTGCTCATTGGCTTCTGGTTCGAGATGGACACGCTCGGTCGTCCCTCGTGGGCAAACTCCGATGCCGCCAAAAAAGCCTTCATCGCCAACCGTATCGGTGACTTCGGATTTTTGATCGCCGCCTTCCTGATGTTTTGGGGTTTCGGCTCGCTGCAATTTGATCAGGTCTTCGCAGGCGCGAGTTCGCTGTCTGCGATCAACTCCCCGCTGACGGTTGCGATTACGCTCTTCCTGCTCTTGGGCGTAGCTGGCAAATCGGCGCAGATTCCGCTCTACGTCTGGCTGCCAGATGCGATGGCGGGTCCCACCCCTGTTTCAGCGTTGATCCATGCCGCCACGATGGTCACTGCGGGCGTGTATCTCGTCGCCCGTTCCGCGCCGATTTATGCCACTGCTCCCGCCGCGCAATATCTGGTGGCGATGACGGGCGCAATCACCGCGCTTTTCGCCGCGACGATTGCCGTCGGTCAATACGACATCAAAAAAGTTTTAGCATATTCCACCGTTTCGCAGTTGGGTTTCATGGTCGCCGCGGTGGGAATGGGCGCGTACACGGCGGGAATGTTCCATCTCATCACGCATGCTTTCTTCAAGGCGCTGCTCTTCCTTTCGGCGGGTTCGGTCATCCTCGGATTGGAGCGCGGACATCATCACGCGCCCTCATCCCCAACCCTTCCCCCAAAGGGGGAAGGGAGTCATCGTCCCCTCTCCCCGCGGGAGAGGGCTAGGGTGAGGGAACACCACGAAATCTTTGACCCAGGAGACATGCGCAACATGGGCGGACTTCGCAAGACGATGCCTGTGACCTTCTGGCTCTACATCGTCGGCACACTGGCCCTGACTGGGATTTTCCCCTTCGCGGGTTTTTGGTCAAAAGATGAAATACTTCTCGACGCCAGCCTGCATTTCACAGGCATTTATTGGCTGTTGACCATTGCCGCCTTCTTCACCGCCTTTTACATGGGACGTCAAATCTGGATGGTCTTCTTCGGCGAGTCCCGCTCCGAAGCCGCCGCGCACGCGGAAGAAAGCCCAAAGGTGATGACCCTGCCCCTCGTCGTGCTGGCAATTCTTTCGGCGGTGGGTGGCGGATTAAATCTTCCTTTTGAAGGTTTCCACAATCTCGGTCATTGGCTCTCGTACACTCTCGGCGAAGTCGAATCCCTGCCGCTGGATTTGACCGTCGCGGGCGTGTCCACGCTGTTGGCTTTGACCGCCATCTTCGTCTCGTGGCTGCTCTACGGGCGGACTCCGCTCCAGGCTGGACAGATTGACCCGCTCAAAAGACTCGGTCTCGTCTTCACGGGCATGGAAAATAAATGGTTTGTAGACGAAGGCTATTTCGCGGTCATCATCAATCCGTTCAAGAAGATTTCGCAATTTCTCGCGGATGTGATTGACTGGCGTTTCTGGCACGACTTCGTGCATGACACGCTGATTGTCGGAACCTACAACTGGCTCAGCACAATTGCGCTCGACCATTACGCCGACCAAAAAGGTATTGACGCTTTTGCCAACTGGCTCGGCACGGCTACGCAATGGATTTCTGAAAACGTCCGCAAAATCCAAAATGGATTCGTGCGTTCGTACGCGCTGGCTGTGATGTTGGGCGTGGTTTTGATTTTAGGTTATCTTATCTTTAAATAGTTTACAGGTTGAAACGTTTGCAGGTCGCAGGTTTAAACCTTCAAATGTTCCAACCTTCAAACCTTCCAACGCAAGGACTCAACATGGAATTTCTTTTACAACCTCTTACTCTCCTGACCTTCTTTCCGCTCGTGGGCGTGCTTGTGATTCTGTTTATGAATTCCGAGTCAAAGAACGCCATCCGCTGGGTTGCGATGTCTACGACCCTGATCACATTCGGGCTTTCGCTTTGGGTGCTGACTCTGTTCACCGCATCCAACCCTGACCTGCAACTGGAAGCCAAATATTCGTGGATTCAAGTGGCGGGCTGGGACATCCAATATTATCTCGCGGTGGACGGCTTGAGCATTCTGCTCGTCCTGCTGACGGGTCTCCTCACGCCGATTTCCATCCTCTCCACGTGGACAGCCATCGAAGACCGTGTCAAAGATTTCATGATCTTCTTCCTTTTGTTGGAAGTCGGCATGATGGGCGTCTTCCTCGCACAAGACTTGTTCCTGTTCTACATCTTCTGGGAATTTACCCTCGTGCCGATGTACTTCCTGATCGGCTTGTGGGGTGGTCCGCGCCGAATTTATGCCGCCGTCAAGTTTTTCCTGTACACCATGGCGGGTTCTATTTTGATGTTGCTTGCCATCATCTGGCTTGGGAATTACGGCAAAACTTTTTCGCTGCCTGAGTTGATTGCCCAGGGCGGCATTCCCGCGAATATCCAGATGTGGCTCTTCATTGCCTTCGCCGCCGCCTTCGCGATTAAAGTCCCGATGTTCCCGCTCCACTCGTGGCTGCCCGACGCCCACGTCGAAGCGCCGACTGCGGGTTCGGTGATTCTTGCGGGCGTTCTGCTCAAGATGGGAACGTACGGCTTCCTGCGATTTAACATTCCGCTCTTCCCCGAAGCGACTGTCCAAGCTGCCCCGTGGATTGCGCTTCTTGCGACCATCGGAATCATCTACGGCGCGGCAGTTTCCTACGCCCAAGCGGATGTCAAAAAACTGGTGGCATATTCCTCCGTCAGCCATCTCGGATTCGTGATGCTCGGTTTGTTCGCGCTCAATGCCCAAGGCGTGGCTGGCGCTATTTTGCAAATGGTCAATCACGGACTTAGCACGGGCGCGCTCTTCCTCCTGATCGGCATGGTCTACGAGCAGACGCACACCCGCGAACTCAAAGTCTACGGCGGACTGTGGAAAATTATGCCCGTCTTCGGCTCGATCATGCTCATCTCCGCGCTCTCCTCGATGGGCTTGCCTGGGCTGAACGGCTTCGTCGGCGAGTTCACAATTTTGCTTGGCGCGTTCGGCTCGAAGGCGATTGGCAGCCCGTGGTATGCGGGTGTCTCCGCGCTCGGCGTCATCATGGCGGCGGTCTACATCCTTTACATGTTCCAGAAAATGTTCCTCGGACCCGCTGGCGAAATCACCAAAGAACACGAACTCAAAGACCTCAACTGGCGCGAAATCCTCACCGTTGCCCCGCTGCTGATTCTCATGTTCTGGATCGGTCTCTACCCCGCCCCGTTCTTCAACTTGATCGCGCCCGCCGTCGAGAAACTACTTATTGGCTATTAGTTTTTAGCTGTTAGCGATTAGCAATTAGCTAAAAGCCAACAGCCAAATACTAAAAGCTAATCGCTAAGAGCTAATAGCTATGACACAACCTGACTACAAAGACTTTTACATCCTCCTCCCGCTGATCATTCTCATCGCCTGGGCGTGCGCGCTTTTGCTGGCTGACCTTTTCATCCCGAAGGAGCGCAAAGGCATCACGGCATTCCTCGCGGCATTGGGGCTGGCTGTCACGTTGGGATTCACCGTCACACAGATCGGTCGAAGCGGCACAGGCTTCAATGGCATGGTCACCCTCGACGGTTTCTCCACTTTCACCAGCGCGCTCATCCTCATCAGCGGGCTGCTCGGCATCGCGCTTGCCTACGGCTACATCAAACGCATGGGCATCGAACGCGGCGAATATTACGCGCTGATGTTGTTCAGCATCACGGGCATGTTGCTCATGACGCAAGCCTCAGACCTCATCATCGTCTTCCTCGCGCTTGAACTGCTCTCAATTCCGCTGTACGTGCTTGCCGCATTTGCACGCCCCAACCTGCAATCGGAAGAAGCGGGCATAAAATACTTTCTGCTCGGCGCATTCGCCACTGGATTTATCGTCTACGGAACCGCGCTGGTCTTCGGAGCGACTGGAACAACATCCCTGAGCGGAATTTTCACCGCCGCATCAAGCTCAACCCCGAGCCTGCTACTAACCATTGGGTCAGCTCTACTCCTGATCGGACTTGGCTTCAAGATTGCCGCCGTCCCCTTCCACATGTGGACGCCCGACGTCTATCAAGGTTCTCCGTCCGCTGTGACCGCGTTCATGTCCTCTGGCGCGAAGATCGCGGGCTTTGCCGCCTTGCTGAGAGTCTTTGCCACCGCCTTCCCAACCCTCTCTGCCGACATGACTGGCATCCTCTGGGTGCTTGCCGCCTTGACCATGATCGTCGGCAACTTCACCGCCATTTCACAGACCAATATCAAACGCATGTTGGCGTATTCGAGCATTGCCCACGCGGGCTACATCCTGATGGCTTTTGTCCCGTTTGGAAACAAAGACGTAGTTGCGACTTCAGTCGCCGCTGGACTGTTCTATCTCTTCGCCTATGTCCTGACCAACTTCGGCGCGTGGAGCGTGGTGATCTCACTTGAAAAGTCTGAGGGTAAAGGACTTGAGGTTTCAGATTACATGGGACTCGCCA
>CAMCQT010000003.1 GCA_945877125.1 Candidatus Brevifilum fermentans
TGAATACTTGGTGCTTTCAAAGAGCCAAAAACTTAACGCGAATTACACAAATTGAGCGAATAATACGAATTTTTTCGCGCCATTCGCCCCATTCGCAAAATTCGCGTTAAAGGTTTTGACCTATTGCACAGAGTCTACACATGAGCCAAGATTTTTGTTCAACCTTTTTCTGACCATTACAGATTTAGCAGATTTTTCTCTTTAGTCTGTGTAATCTATCAAATCTGTGGATGAATAAAAACCATACTGGGAATTGCTGCACCAAATCCTCCGACCAGCAAAAATACTGGTATGATTTGCGGCTATGGACTTCAAAACTAAACCCTCCCAAAAATTTGACCTACCCAAGCGCATTGCGCGCCTTGGCGAATTAGCCTACAACCTGTGGTGGACGTGGCAGCCCGAAGCCGCGCGCCTTTTTGGAAAACTAGACTATGACCTATGGGGAAGCCTCGAACATAACCCGATTCGTTTGTTGCAAGAACTCAGCAAGGAGCGTTTGGCGCAAGTCGCCAAGGACGAAGAGTATCTCGAATTGTACGATGCGCTCTTCGAAAAATTTGACGCCTACTTCACCAAACAATCCTGGACACAAAAAGCGCACCCCGAGTTTGATAACAAACCCGTCGCATATTTTTCGATGGAATTCGGTCTGCACGAAACACTCCCCATCTACTCGGGCGGGCTAGGCGTACTGGCAGGCGATCATCTCAAAGAATCCTCAGACCTCGGCATACCACTCATCGCCGTCGGCTTCATGTATGCAGAAGGATATTTCTCCCAGCGCATCAGCGAAGACGGCTGGCAGGAAGCCATCAACAAGCCATTAACCTTTGAGCACCTCCCTGTTTCACTCGTCACCAAAAACAAGAAACCCGTCACCATTCAAATCGAATTCCCAGACCGCGACATCACCGCGCAAATTTGGGAAGTGCGCGTGGGGCGCATTCCGCTTTATTTGCTCGACTCAAACGTCGAAGGCAACAACGAGTACGACCGCCAACTCACCGCGCGCCTGTATTGGTCAGACCTTGACCGCCGCGTGATGCAGGAAGTTCTGCTCGGAGTCGGCGGCGTACGCGCCTTGCGCGCCCTGGGATTCAAGCCCGCCGTCTGGCACATGAACGAAGGTCACGCCTCCTTCCTCACCCTGGAGCGGGCACGTGAACTAGTGGCATCTGGCTCCACCTTTGCAGAAGCCGCCCAAAAGACTCTCGGACAAAACGTATTCACCACGCACACCCCCGTCCCTGCCGGCAATGACGAATTCCCGCTTTGGCTTTTGGATAAATATCTCTCCAAACTCTGGCCCGAGTTGGGTCTCACGCGCGAAGAATTCGTAGACATTGCCAAACATCAACAACCGCACAGCGAAACCTTCTCCATGCCCATCCTCGCCCTCAAACTTTCCGGCGGCAGCAACGGCGTTTCAGAATTACACGGACAAGTCTCACGCGAAATGTGGAACTTCCTCTGGCCTGATAAAGCTGAAAATGATGTGCCGATCCAGCACATCACCAACGGAGTCCACACCGCCAATTGGATGGCTCGCCGCCTGGGAAATTTGTTCGAGAAATACATGGGCGCTGACTGGTACGACCATCTGGACAAACCCTCTTTCTGGTCCAAACTGGACAGAGTGCCAGACGCGGAATTATGGTCCGTACGTTTGCATCTCAAACGCAAACTTGCCTTCTACATGAGGGAGCGTGTCCGCGACCGCTGGACCGAAGGCGGATTCCATCCCGTACAGGTGGTTTCATCTGGCGTGCTGATCAACCCCTACGCGTTGACCATCGGCTTTGCGCGCCGCTTCGCCACGTACAAACGCGCCAACTTGATTATGTCTGATATTGAGCGCCTGCTTGACCTCATCAACCGTCCGAACATGCCTGTGCAGATCATCTTCGCGGGCAAGGCGCATCCCGCCGACGAACCCGGAAAGCAGTTAATTCAAAAAGTTTATCGCACCGTCAAGAAAGCCGAAACAGGCGGACGTTTGGTATTCCTCGAAGATTACGACATGAACCTCGCGCGTTACCTCGTCCAGGGCGTGGATGTGTGGATGAACACTCCGCGCCGCCCCATGGAAGCCAGCGGAACTTCGGGCATGAAAGCCGCGATCAACGGCGCTTTGAACTTCTCGGTTCTTGATGGCTGGTGGCGTGAAGCCTACAACGGACATAACGGCTGGTCTATCGGCGAGGACAAGGAATATGCGTCAAATGAAATACAAGACTCAGCCGATGCTGTAGACATTTATGAGACCCTCGAAAACAAAATCATTCCTTTGTATTACAACCGCGACCCGAAAGAGATTTCACACGAATGGATCGCGATGATGAAAGATACAATGAAGACCATCATTCCACAGTTCTCCACCCGCCGCATGGTCAAGCAATATGTAGAAAAATTCTACGCACCTGCGTTGAAAAAATAATTGGAGCTTGGTGATTGGTAATTCGTGATTGACGAATTACCAATCACCAATTACAAACCATGTACCCTGAAATCACCGTCACCGAACTTGGTGAAAAACTAAAATCAGAAGAAAAATTTATTCTATTGGACGTACGCGAACTATCAGAGTTGGAATATGCAAAAGTAACAGACAGCAGGCTCGAGGTTACGCCCATGAGCCGTCTGGCAAGTGAGGGAATCAAAGCGCTTTCAGAATCTGCCCGATCCCAGGAAATCCCCGTCTATGTCATGTGTCATCACGGCAGCCGCAGCGTACAGGTCACCATGTGGCTGGCTCAGCAGGGATATAAAAATATGATCAACGTCAGCGGGGGAATTAATGAGTACGCACGCAAAGTAGATTCTTCGGTTGGGTTTTACTAATCGTTAGTAAGTTGAAAAGTTGTCACGTTTGAAGGTTGGTAACTAAAAAAGTTGTCAACCTTCAAACTTTTAAACCTGCAAACCTTCCAACGGGTTTTTTGCCCATTAAACATGATTGCCACCCTTGCGGATGGCAATCAGTTGCGCTGTGGCAATTCTTCGTTAGATCTTGGAGAGGGATGCCACAGCGCTGGGTTTACTACTACTATTCATAAGTGACATCACCTCCTCCATTTCATAGAATGGCATTTAATTGTTTGCCCCCAATCAGTGCGCAAAGTATGTCACAAAATAAATCGGATGTCAATAGGTCGATTTGAATTCTCACAAAATTGTAATATTTGACCTCTTGCATAAGTAGCCACAGAGTACACAGAGACCTTTGAGGAAAACCTCTTAAAACTCTTTTTTTCTCTGTGACCTCTGTGGCAAAAAGGACTTTTGCAAGAGGTCTATTGTGTTTTTGACGATTTATGATACCTTTTGAGAGCCTCCGCAAGACTATCTCGGCTATCCTTTCTGAAATTCAATCAGGAGAAAACCATGAAGACCAACCCAAATAAACTTTGGATACTTGTATTTGCACTCGGCTGGCTGTTTGATTTCCTATTTTGGAATATGAAGCCTGGAATCAATTTTGCTATTTTTGTGACAACTTGTCTGGTCGTTGCCTTCTATCTTTTATTGAGCGATGGGCTGCGCCCGAATCGTACCAGCCTGATGCTGCTCCCGCTCCTCGGCTTTTTCGCCGCTGTTACATTTATCCGCGCCGAACCGATGACCACTTTCCTCGCCTACACTTTTACAATTCTCATGATGACTCTGCTTGCAGTAAGTTATCTGGGCGGGCGCTGGGTTTTGTATACTCTGGCTGACTACGTGGGCAAGTCCATTCAGTTATTTGGGAGCATGGTCGGGCGCCCAATTATGTTTATAACGGATATTCGCAAAGAGCAGGCAGAAGCAGGCGCGCAACCCGCCAAACGGAATATCTGGCCGGTGGTACGTGGCATTGCAATCGCCCTGCCGATCATCGCCATCTTTGCATCCCTTCTCGCCTCGGCAGATGTGGTCTTTGGTCAGCGGCTGGAAGATTTGATCAAATGGTTCAACATTGAAAACCTGCCCGAGTTAATCTTCCGCTTTGTTTACATCATCATCATCGGATATGCGTTTACAGGGGTTGTCCTGCACGCCGCCACCCAATCAAAAGACGAAAAACTCTCCGCCCAGCTTATCCCCCCATTTCTTGGCTACGTGGAAGCAAACATCGTCCTGGGCAGTGTGGTTGCGCTCTTCGCCGTATTTGTAGTGATTCAATTCCAATATTTTTTTGGCGGCACAACCAATATTCACGTTGACGGCTACACCTACGCCGAATATGCCCGCCGCGGATTTGGCGAACTGGTCACCGTAGCGTTCTTTGCCCTGATTATGCTGCTCACATTAAGCGCCATTACCAAGCGCGACACCGAAACCCAACGCCGCGTCTTTTCAGGGCTGGGCGTGGCGCTCGTTGCCCTTTTGCTGGTCATGCTTTTTTCCGCATTCAAACGTCTCGGTTTGTATGAAGAAGCGTACGGCTTCTCACGCCTGCGCACCTACACCCACGTTTTTCTAATTTGGCTTGGACTGCTTTTGATCGTCACCATTGCGCTTGAAATTTTACGCAAGGAACACATGTTTACCTTCGCCATGTTGATCGCTTCACTTGGATTTGCAATTTCACTCCCCCTCCTCAACGTGGACGCGTTCATCGTCAACCAGAATATTCAACGCGAGATCCACGCAGAAGCAAACGACAGCACAAATTTGGATGCCGAATACTTTTTAGATTTATCTGACGATGCAGTTCCCACACTCGTTTCAGCGTATCTTTCTCCGACCCTGCCTGATTCTGTCCGAGAGAGAGTTGGCGCATCCCTGGCATGTATCCGCTACCAGCGCGGACTCGATGACCGCAAACCGCAATGGCAATCTTTCCACTTCGCCACGCTCAACGCAGACAAGGCGCTGGCTTCTGTGCAGAAAGACCTCAAGGCATACAAAATTAGAGACGTTAATTATCCGGTCACAGTGCTCACCCCCGCAGGTGAAGAATTTCCCTGCACCACATATTATTATGATTAACTGATGCCGCATAAATAAAAATAGAGCCGAGATACTCGGCTCTATTTTTATCAAACGTGCGGGGTGACTTTTGCGGACAGCCTTTCTTTTGACTGAAAACCGGTCATACGTTCCTTGATCTCGCCGCCTTTGAAAAGCATGAGGGTGGGAATGCCCATCACACCGTATTGCATCATGATGTTCGGGTTTTGGTCTGCATCAAGTTTCACGACCTTAACCTTCCCCTCCCACTCACCAGCAAGCTCCTTCACAATCGGTTCGATCATCTTGCATGGCTGGCACCAGGTTGCGGTGAAATCCACAAGAACGGGCAGGGTAGACCCGATCACTTCTTCCTGAAAATCTACTTCGGTTACATAATTTACATTTGTCATTTTTGCCTCCAGCCAAACAGACGTGTTGTGAACTATCATTATTACGTTGACGCAAACTATTACCCGTGATAGAATGCAAACCGCTTCACAAATGGGCTCGTAGCTCAATGGCAGAGCAGTGGCCTTTTAAGCCATTTGTTGAGGGTTCGACCCCCTCCGAGCTCACAAAAGAAGTCTTCCGTTTTGGAAGGCTTTTTTGTTTTATTGTGTGTCCCCGCAGGGGGGATGATATTCGACCCCTTCCGGGCTTACAAAAAGTCTTCCGTTTTGGAAGGCTTTTTGCTTTGTTGTGTATCCCCGCAGGGGGATGATATTCGACCCCTCCGAGCTCACAAAAAAGACCTCCAGAAACTGGAGGTCTTTTTGCGTTATTTTGGAAATATCTTTGCAAAGCGGTTCACTTCCGCCGAAGCAATCTCCTGATCGCAATCGCATTGGAGTTTGCTTCGGGCAAGAACAAGAGCGCCCTCGCAAAGACATGGATTTACTCTTCTTCGTCTATTTCATCTTCTTCATCGAGAGTCAATAAATCAAACTTATTAAACTCCTCGGTGAAGTTTAGGTTTTCGAGTGCGTCTTCAAGAAATTCAACCAAATCTTCATCTTCGGTTTGCTCGATCAGGGCAACCAGATAAGTGCGGGCTTCGTCGCCGCCGATCTGCGAAAGCGCCCAAATGGCGGCGGTGGCCACGTCGTCATCCTCTTCTTCATCTTCAAGGATTTGGAGCAGAATGGGGACTGCGGCTTCAATGATAAGTTGACCTGACGCTTCAACCGCGGCAAATTTTATAAGCGGGTCTTCATCGAGCAACATGCTCACTATGTTTTCGTTCCAACGTTCATCATGTGAACGTCCCATGGCGCGCAGGGCGCTGGCAACCCAGGCTGGGTCTGAGCGTGCAAAAGCAGATTCGATCAGCGCGGCTATTTCGGGACGGGAGGAAAAGCTCAGGGATTCAAGTGCGCGCTTGCGTAAAACCGAGTCATCTTCGCTGCGGACAATGGCGATCAGGGCATCTTCTATTTGGCGCTGCTGGTCTTCTTTTACTTTTTCCAACTCACCCAGCAGAATAAATTCGCCAAGCAATTGCACGGCTTCCAGGCGCGGAGCGAGTTCTGCGTCGTGCAGGACAATGTCAATTAATTTGTTGGCAAGTTTCGGGTCGTCTGATTCGACGAGCAGGCGAATGGCGCGTGCGCGCACTTCACTGTCTGGGTCATCCAAAAGCGCCCGGCCAATCTCTTCGTATGAGACGACGGAATCTGAGTCGAGGTTAGCCAAAAGCCCATCGAGCAGGAGCAGCTTTCGGGTTGGGTTGACGCTGGACCATACATCCAAAAAGAGCCGCAGGGATTTTGGTTCAAGGTCTGAATAGAATTTCAGGTGGCTTTGCGGAATATCCTTTTTGGAATCCAGCAGATGATCGAGAACATTTTGAAAGGAAATTTTTTCAGTCATAGTTATATTTATGGGGTTGGGATTTGAGCGGGGTTGACGAAATCCATCACGTTGACAAAGAGCATCAGCCCAATCAGCAGGAGCATGGCTACACCATTGACCGTATTTTCCCATTGGGCAGGGATGCGTTTGTGGAAGAGGATTTCAGGAAGTGTGAACAGAATGCGCCCGCCATCAAGCGCGGGAATGGGGAAGAGATTCATCACGCCGAGTGAAATGCTGAGGACGCCGATCAGGTTGAGGGTCCAGTTGGTAGGCTGCGGCGCGCTTGCGCCCGAAGGAGCGGCGGTCACCTCCTGACGGGTGGAGACATCTTCTTCAACCGCCACATCAAACATATCGAAGATGCCTTTGAAACCAATGAAGCGCGCATCTGCGGGGGCAATTGCGCCTCCGATCAGCGCAATGGGCAAATAGACGATGGTGGCGGCTTGAATGCCGGTCACTGTGAAACCGCCGGAGACGCTTTCAAAAAATGTAGCCGGACGCGTTGGATAGCCAAGCCCCACGCCCAGCGCGCCTTCGCTTGCTTTTCGAGTGGAAAGCGGCGTGGCTGTGAGGGTGAGATCTTCGCCGTTGCGCTCGACCAACAGTTCAACAGGTTTATCAAGATTTTCTCTAATGATCGCAATCGCGGGGCTTACTTCAGTTACGCTTTGCCCATTGATGGCCAGCAAAATATCACCGGCTTGGACGTCTGCCTGTTGCGCGGGAGAATTCTCAGAGACTGAATCAATTTTGATGGAGCCGGGCATCGGCACGCCTTCGAACGAGATGAGAAAAGAAAACACCACAACGGCGGTGATCAAATTCATCAAAGGGCCTGCAAATAAAACGACCAGCCGCTTCCACGGATTTGCAGAGGCAAGCCCACCCGGTACGTTGGGATCGTTCTCACCTTTCGGTCGAATGAAACCGCCCAACAGCAGCGCGTGAATAGTGAACTCTGTCCCTTGCCATTTGAAAAGCGTGGCAAGTTTATAAGATGGCAAACCAATGCCAAACTCTTCCACCTCGATCCCTGCCCAGCGTGCGGCAATAAAGTGACCTAACTCATGAATAAGTATCATCCCGCCCAATGCGAACAGGAAGATGATTAATGTTACAAAACCAGATACCATTTTTTATCCTTTGTCTAATTTGACGACAATTGGGATTATATCTTCAAAAGGATTGGATATAGTTAAAGATTTATTAGATAAATTTCCGCATCTTTTTCCCCGCTGTCAGTTGATTCAGTTTCGAGGGGCATTTTCATCCCCTAAAAAATAATCCACAGATGTCGCAGATTTGGCATTTTTTTCAATCTGCGCCATCTGGACAATCTGTGGATTATTGAATTGCGGTCGAGAACAACGACAAACGTATTTTTACGGCAGTCCCTCAAACACATCCGCGGCGGCAAAGGCCACGCCCACCATGCTGGGTCCCGTGTGAGCCGCCAACGCCGGTGACATGTAATGGGTGGGCATCCACGTACAATTGAAAACCGGCGCGATCAAATCTCGCAATGCTTCCACACCTGCATGGTTGTAGGAATGTAAAACCTGCACGCGCAAGGCGGTGCCGGGCTTGTGGTATTTGAGCATGTTATCCACCAAACCTTGCAGGGCTTTTTCAAAAGTACGCGCCATGCCTAGCTGTGAATAAGTGCCGCCCACTTTTTCCACGCCGATCAACGGGCGAATTCTGAGCATGGAGGCGACCAATCCCTTCATGTGGCTGATGCGCCCGCCGTGAATGAGATACTTCAACTCATCGAGCGTGTACATGCTTTCGGTGGCCGCGCCAATACGTTCAACGAGCGCCGTAATTTTTTCCACGGGCCAGCCGGCTTTGAGTGCGCGCGCGGCGGCGGCAACCTGCCAACCCAGCGCGGCGCACAAGGTTTTGGTGTCTATCACGGTCACGTTGGCTTCAGGGGTCATTTCAGCGCCAAGGCGGGCGGCGTTGTATGTTCCGCTCAAACCAGATGACATTTGGATGGAGAGAATATCACGGTCGGCAACTGCAAGTTTGCGATACATCTCGGCAAAATCACCCGCTGACGGCTGGGATGTGATGGGAAAACTGGTCGTTGCCATCAGCATTTTTTGCAGTTCGTCAGCTTGAACATCCTCGCCGCTGCGGTAGGATTTCCCATCCAGTGTAATGGTGTGCGGCACAATATGAATGGGAATTTCGGGCATCAATTCGGGGGGTAGGTATAAATCCATACCCGTGTCAGTTACAATTTGCATCTTTCATCTCCTAATTTTCAAAGTGGACAATCATATCAAATTCTTTGGCTTTTACGAAATTCGCGCTGCGCCGCCAACGCCCGCTACAAGCACGTCTGTCACGCCGGGCAATTCGCGCAGACGATTTTCTGCTTCTTTGGCATACTCCCCTAAACAAATGACATGGACATTCGCTCCGGCATCCACTGTGTACGCCACAGGCAATCCTTTACTGCGCCACTCGCGCACCGCGTGGAAAATGCCCAGCGTCGCAGACTGCCAATACATCAGCGGCGGCGTGGAGGTCATCATGACCGCGTGCATCATATCTGAATCATGTTCGATGATGTTTGCAAATGCTTCAAAGTCTTTGTTGAGGATCGCATTGCGGCAAATATCCAACCGGCGCGGAGCATCTGCCACGCGCGCATTTTGCAGTGGACTTGTGCCCGCGATGGCGTGCCCTTCGGTGGAGCCTGTCTTTTTATGCGCGGCATTCACGACCGCAACGCAATCGACCAGATTCCAATGGTCGGGGGGTGCAATCGAAACAGCAACCGAATCATCGTCGCCAGAGCCCATCTGCCATTCGACAAATCCGCTGGGGATGGAGCGAGATGCAGAACCGGAACCGCGCCGCGCCAGCCTGGATAACTGCCCCTCGGACAGAATCAAGCCGGCGGCGCGGGAAGATGCGAGCGCGAGCGCCGCAAAAGCTGCCGCCGAGGAGGCGATTCCTGCTCCGGCGGGAAAATTATTCGAGCTGGAAACTTCAGTGCGTTCATTGATATTCGCCATTCCGCGCACCAGATCAAGGATGGAAGAGACGCGGTCAAGTCCCTTCCCGATAACTGGGTGGTCGTTGATGATGAGTGAATCGCGTTGGGATGAATTGAAGGTAACGGTGGTGCGCGTAAAAAGCCCATCCAAATTCATCGAGATGGAGCCGTTTGAAGGAAGGCGCAGGGCGTTGTCACGGTTACCCCAATATTTGATAAATGCGATATTAGCACAGGAAAGCGCGGTTGCTGTTCGGATGTTATTAGACATTTTAGGTATAGTACCTTTTCATTATTTTCAAAGGCAATCTTGCCGCGTACATCCAGCAGCTCAATGATTTGCCTTTTCGTATTGAAGTCGGCCTGATCTAGGCTATTTCTAATTTTAGCGCAAAATGCTTCAATATAAGTTATTTGATCGTCTGTCATGGTTACTTTGCGAATATGCCCAGCGAGGTCTTTTTGTTCTTTGTGTAAGTTTGCAAGCATTTGCTCTAAACTGCTTTTGCGTTCGGTTAGAATATTTTTCGGAAAGTCACCGCTTAAGTATAAGTCTAGCAGTTTGTCTAATTGCTTTTGATGTTCTTTTACTTGTTCGTCAATAAGTTCCATGCGAACAAACAGGGCTTGATTTGCTTGTTGTAATTCAACTTGAATATTATCCAAGCCAACACACAAATTATTTGAACAAGATAACCGCCCTTTCATAAGATACTCATGGTCTGTCTGCCCACTTAATACTCGCTTATTATATTTCTTGCGCTCCTGTGCAAGAAAAAAAGACTCGGCGTCGATAATGGAAGATTCATTAACGGGTATCCATTCCTCTTGCGCTCTTGCTTTGATACTCGTTGCTTGCCGTCATCCACCATCTTTGTTTTTCCAAAGTACCAATTTTCTCAATGGGATCAAATCTTCAAAGATCCCTTGACCACCGCCGCCATTGACCGCGTCGTTCACCACAGCGTCATTGTTGAATTCGGAAAGGAGATCACCAGCCACCGTGCCCAGGAAGCCGCCTTGCGTATTCAAGATCAACTCCCAGAAATTTGGTTCCTGCCAGAAGAGTTTCTATCGCATGGCGGGGAATGAGTTTATCGCTTTTGGGGCTGCCAACTGAACAGAAAGAAATGACAAAAAAGGGCAGAGATTTTTGATCTCTGCCCAGTTGTATCGCCGCTCACCGCAACGCTCAGGTCGCTCTCCAGCGTTGCGCTATCCACTACGTGAGTACCATCATTCAGCCCCTCGCTCATCCAAGCATTCTCCACGCCCAATCACCGCCCCGACGTGGAACATCAGGGCTATTATTCCTACAAAATCGGCGAAGCCGATTAGTCCGCTTGCGTCCGTGAATCCGTGACAGAGTCCGTTGCCCCCCCTCACGCGGATATGACTCATCATCAATCAGCACCTCGCTCCCAAATCCGTTCCCGTCCGTGATTCCGTGACAAAGTCCGTTGACCACCTCACGCGGACATGTCTCACCATCAATCAGCCCCTCGCCTTCTTAAACAAAAAAACATCCAAAGCCATTTTGACCTTAGATGTTTTTCAATTCACGATTTCACCTACACAGCGACCGTCTCAAACGCAACTTTGATAGCATCCCCTACATGACCTGTGAAATTCAATTTCTCGAACCCAACGACCTTGCCTTCACGATCTTTCATCAAGACAATTTCTTCCCCTGTTTCTTCCGCGACATATTCATCGGCGGGATTTCCAAACCAGACAGTAAGCGTATTTCCTTCTCTATCGTAATAAACTTTTATGTCAACAAGTGTTTTGGATTTCATGCCGCCATCTTATCGTTATTTTCAAAATATATCAACCTTCGCGCCTTACGTTCGGGATAAATCCCTCGCTCAATACATGGAAGCACTCCGTGCTAATCGCGGAGTCCACGCCAGTGGACTTTCACAAACTGAGGCAGGGCTTTAGCCCGCACCGCCCCTCCCCCTCACGCGGACATGACTCACCATCAATCAGCCCCTCGCACACCCAATTCCGTTCCCGTCCGTGAGTCCGTGACAGAGTCCGTTGACCAACCTCACGCGGATTTTTTGGATTGGACTTGAATATTCATGATTTGTAGTAAGCATCAATCTCATTTTGATAAGTTTCTGTTTTATCAAACACCATACCTGAATAGGCTTTAATGAACTAACTATTTGGATACAGTTAACTCAAGCCCTTCATCACTATAATTAGTAACAACCATAGTGTAATTGTATTTACCTTCGTACCGAAACTCACTGCCAACACTCACAATTGCATTCTTGCTAACATAACCAGAGGAACGGATTTTTATTTCCTTACCCAAAATACCGTTTTTCAAATATTCAATAATAACCTCTCCATCAAAACAATTAACCTCACCACCTAACTTTACAAGCACAATTTCCTGTGATGTATATTCTGCGGTAGGCGTAAATTCTGATTTTGGCAGCCTTTTCGCAACTGTCTGAATTTCATAATCGGACAAAAACCCGCTAATAACTTTGTAATCGGTAACAAAGATTTCAAAGTCTGAGGCTCCATGAAAAACAACTTTGTCTCCGATTGAGAGTCCAGAAAAATCTTCTCTCGGATACCCTGGCGAACGAACAGAAATTCCAATACTGTTTTCGTTATAAGCAGTATCCAAGGAGATAGTTATCGCGCTGTTTAACACGGGCACTTCATCACGCCACCCAATA
Source organism: Candidatus Brevifilum fermentans (assembly GCA_945877125.1). GTDB lineage: Bacteria > Chloroflexota > Anaerolineae > Anaerolineales > Villigracilaceae > Villigracilis. Next base: position 12,508 of record CAMCQT010000003.1, read on the forward strand.
TTTATAATTTCCTCATTTGCCGCTGCCACATACGCAGGAATAACTGTTGGGTTTTCTATAATTGGGGTACTTTGAATAATGGAAGTTGAAGTGAGTGTAATAGCAGATGAATTTTCAGGAACTTTACCTGGATTAAAGTCTGTAGAAATTAAAAACCCGCCAATTATTGAGATGATAATCCCTGTAATAAGAGTACCTGCACCCTTATTAACTGTTATTTGCTGAATCTTTATTATTCCCAAGCCCGATAAAATTAAAAACACCCCAAGCAAAAAGAACATTGTCCCAATATAACCAAGTAATGAATTTGCTGGCATTTCTGGCATTTATTCCTCCTGTTGGGCTAGACTTCTAACATATCCATCACCGCTCTTGTAGTTATAAAAAACACCGCATTTGTCAGTTATTGAGGTTAGAAACTCCCTTGTAATCAAAACATTTGGGCAAATATATTTATTAAAGTTGCATGAATTTATTATCATTTTATCATTTATTCCTACCCACCAAACCCCAACTCCTTCCAAAACGCATCATCATCCCCAGCCCAAGTAAACTAAGACACCATGAAAATCGAACACGAGACTTTCGATTTTCATGGTGTCCGCTTATCAAATTACCCAGCGTTGGGCAAATGGCGCGACTTGAAATCCTCTTCAATGCGTTCCTGTAAAAAAATCTTGATCAAGGATTGATAAGGCACATCGCGTTCATTCGCCAGTTGGCGCAGAGCATCCAAAAGTGACTCGGGCAGGCGCAATGAAATCGCCTTGGTGGATGGTTTCAAATTGGGGAACAACACCCGCTCAGCGCCGCTCCAATCGAGAAATTCGGAAGAATCGTTTTTACTCCAAAAATCCCGTTCTTCATCTTCATTCTTGAATTTAGGAATTTGCTTGCTCATAAATTTTTCGCTCCTTCTTGCTCATATCACTGGCGGGGAAGCAACTCAAATTTTATCATGCTCGAAATTTTCACATCTTGCACTGCGGTATCAATAGTGGTATCATGCGCACATGCCTAAAATTACAGACCTCATCGCTGAAATGAAACGCACCCCAAAGGGAATTCGCTTTCAAGACCTTTGTAAAGTCTGCGAACATTATTTTGGAGAAGCGCGGCAAACAGGCAGTAGTCACAGGGTATACAAAACTCCCTGGCTGGGCGACCCACGAGTCAATATCCAGAACGACAAAGGCATGGCAAAGGCATATCAGGTCAGGCAGGTATTAAAGGCAATTGAACGATTGGAGGAAGAAGGAAATGTTGAAAAATGACCGTTACACATATCGCATTACATGGTCTGATGAAGATCAGGAATACGCAGGCTTATGCGTCGAGTTTCCCAGCCTGAGCTGGCTGGACAAAAACCCCGAAGCCGCGCTGGCAGGCATCCGCAATGTGGTGGCAGAGGCGGTCAAGGATATGAAGGCTAACGGCGAAACCCCGCCCGAACCACTTTCCAGCAAACGCTTTAGCGGCAAATTCATGGTGCGCATCCCGCCTGAACTGCACCGTAAACTCGCAATCGAAGCGCAGGAAGAAGGCATCAGCCTTAACCGTCTGGCAAGTGACAAACTCAGACAGGAAGCATAAAACAAAAACAGGTTCTGCGAATGAACCTGTTTTTGTTTTAAAATCTTCGTGGCTAACTTCAAATTATGCCCTGCATTATCCAACGTTAGGCAAATGGCGCGACTTGAAATCCTCTTCAATGCGTTCCTGTAAAAAAATCTTGATCAAGGATTGATAAGGTACATCACGTTCATTCGCCAGTTGGCGCAGAGCATCCAAAAGTGATTCAGGCAGGCGTAATGAAATCGCCTTCGTGGATGGCTTCAAATTAGGGAATAATACCCGCTCGGCGCCGCTCCAATCGAGATATTCAGAAGAATCGTTTTTAGTCCAAAAATCCCGCTCTTCCTCTTCATTCTTGAATTTAGGAATTTGCTTGCTCATAAATTTTTCGCTCCTTCTTGCTCTTGTTACAAGCGGATTCTACTATCAAAACCCCAAATCCTTCAAATTCTGCGCCTCGCTCAATTAATTGATACCCATATGTTTGTTCATAATTTTTACTATATTTGGTTCGAGTTTGTTGAAATCATCCAAAAACTCATCATGCCTTTTGTAGTCCGCGCCTGAATAATAAGAAATTGCTTTTTTACTGAATTCAATCAATGCCTTATCAAGCTCTGACGGGAGATACACCCTGTATATCCTGTAAGTAAAAACATAATCAAGCGTAGCCTTTTCAACTGCGCGATAGAAAGCATCCTCAGATGATTCATCATAAGGCTTTTGTAAGCCGATTATCGCCTTTCTTATATCGCTAATCTTCTCTGCAATTTCCCTAAAAGCCTCGATTTGTTTCTCAAAAGCCATCTCAGAACGTCTTGCCTGAATATTCAGCTTATTACTTCGATACGAAGTAATTGCAACAATTATTGTTACAAGCGCAGAAACACTTATTGCCAAAATCGCGATGATGTCTGATGTGTTCATAATCCAACGCCTCCAAGATTAATCTTTACCCCAATCAGGATTCAATTCTCGCAAATTTTGTTCCCGACTCTTTTTTTGGTCGCCCAGCAACTCTTTCCAAAACACATCATCATACCTTCGTGACTTCACAGGCAGCGGCATCGGCACACCCCAGCCCAAGAGCAAAACCTCCTCTTTCGGTTGGAGTCGCGCCAGCATACCGCGCAGGGCGTCCCGTCCAGAAAGACCCGAGAGCACAGCTTGAATATCCAGGTCATCGCCGAGCCAGCCGCTGATGCGCGTCCCCAACTGACTCATCACCTCATCATAGATTTGCGACGGGCGCTGGTCAACGATCAACAGGGTCACATAATATTTGCGCAGTTCGCGCGCAATGGTCGCGAAGGTCGTCTGCGCCGCCATCTCACGGTTGAGCAATTTATGCGCCTCCTCCACCACGATCACCAGCGGACGCGGCTCGCTCTTGCCGTGCGTCCTGAATTCATTGGTCTTTTTCTCCCACGCCGCGCGGATCTTGCGCGTCAGCAAATTCGACACGAGCAGATAATCCAGGTCGCTTTCATGTTCGCCATACGACAGCACCACATGCTGACCATTCTCCAGCGCGTCGATGATATTCTTCACGCTGTCCGCAGCGGGCTTCTCGACGATATACGGCTTGCCAAACAAGCGCCGCAGTTTATCGTGCAGAGCCTCCGCCGCCATCACGTTCACGCCGTTGCTGTCCGCCCACGCCGCCACACTATCGGGATGAGGCACGCGTTTCATCTTCCCCTTCTCGTCCTCCACTTCCACCTCTTCGCGGTTCATCGCCTTGAAGCGCGCGAACCACTCATTCTTGAACGACCCGAACAAGGCGTTCAACGTGGTGGGCGTGGTCTCTTTCAGATTCAATTCACGACTCAACGTTTCGATATCGGCTGTGGAAATGTCGCCCGTTGAGATTTCCAAATTAAAGTCGGGGACTTGCCCTCTGATGGTTGCTCCTGCTCCCAAGCCGACGACTCTTATCTTCGACTTGAACTTGGTCTTGAGTCCCGTCACGGCTTTTTTCGTGTCTGACGCTACATCGTCAAAACCGTACTCGTTATGCATATCCAGCACCAACACCGACGCCTTGTTGTAGTGCATCAGCCCCGCCAGCACCAGCCGCGTCAAAAACGACTTGCCCGTGCCCGTCGCGCCGAATACGCCCGACGACCTCTGCACGAACTTCTCCATGTCAATGCAGACAGGATGTCCCTGCTCGCGGGTGTAGCCGATGATAAATTTACCGTCCACATTCGGGTCACCGAAAATCTCAGCAATGTCACCCTCGTTCGCCATCCGCACCTGCGAATGATGCGGCGGAACTGTCTTTACAGGAATCGGATGCGGGACTGAATCGCCGATCTTCTTCACCCAAATATCATACTCAGGCGAAGCGGGGTCAGGTCCGCGCTCGAGCATCAACGCGGGCAGCACCTCGAGATTGGTATACAGAGTCTGTCCATGCAAAGCCTTCGCCAACGCCGCAGGCAATCGGTCAGACTTCTCATCCGCAAAACGATCATCCGTCGCGCCGAGCTGCATATCGGTCACGAGTCCATAGAAATGATAGTCCCCGCTCTCGATCACCACAAACGCCCCTTCCTGCACCGTCAGCGGATCCACCGTCAACCGCACGCGGAAAGACTCCTTGAGTCCGCCGCCAACTATATATCCGATAATTTTATTTTCCATAATAAATCTCCATTTTCGCCACAAAGACGTTGCGCTCTCAAAACCCCGAAGGGGTGAAACGATTATAGAATCCAGATCGTTATTCATCCCAACCCCGAAGGGGTGTCATTGTTTTTGCCAAATCATGTCATCCCTTCGGGATTATGATTCTTTTTCTTTTCATATCTAGAATCATTGCATCCCTTCGGGATTGTTACTACGAAATATCCGCCAGCGCACCTAATGCACTCATCAGGGTTTGGTAATCATCGCGCAATAATGCAATCAACTCCGCAACCGCTTTATCCTTCCACACATCACCCGTTTTACCGTGTGCCGCACTCGCCTGCTGAATATGCGCGGCAATCACTTCACCGATCGGAGCATCCTTTGCATTCAATATATGACGGAAGTATCCAAACTTTTCTGTAAACCTAGCTATATCCTTCTCATCGCACAAATAGATCACATCCAAACTCAACGGCGGACGCGGTGGCAGCAAATGATGAATCTTTCCGTCCTGTTCATATCCCACCGCCAGCACGGACATCTCCACGGGCACAATGCGATTCTCACGGTTATCTCGCATCACGTCATCGCTAACATTATGGGATGTCACTAATTGACGCACCAACCCGTCATCGTCAATGTGAATATCGTGGATAATGCCATACACCTGATAGCCTTCACCCAAAGGCGCGCGCACCAATGCGCCAAAGGCAGGCACGGTCAATTGTGAGACGCGGCAGCCCGCAATAAAACCCGTTGTCCCAGCCCGCAGTAAACGTCCGATTTCAATTTGTTGAGTCATGTTGTTCTCCATCAATTATCATGTCGTTGCGAGGGCGATGCTCTTTCGCCCGAAACAATCTCCTGATCAAGTTGGAGATTGCTTCGTCGCAAGAAACAAGTGCGCTCCTCGCAATGACATTACCTTCTTGTTCTTCCCTGCAAATCCTTCGCAGATTGCTTATTTGAACCATCATCCATGTCTTCACCCTGATTTCGTAATTCCATCGCCAGCATTTGCTCGATCTGCTGTTTTTCTTCCATTTTGACAACAGCAGTCTCATGCGCGCGATGCAATAAATATGGATACGGTTTACTGCCCATCATGCGGCATTGCTCGACCAGAACGCCATGCAATAAATCCAACTTGGAGTTATCATCCGCAACCCATTTGGGAATTTCCACCCGCACCGGCCAGGGATGTCCTTCTGTGCCGACGTTGAGATAGAAGAAATGCAGAGACAAAATTCCCGTGTATTTCTTTTCAGATGTGGACTGAATCCCAAAGACCGCCGAGCGGTGACCGGGCGGCAGCAGCGGATTTTTATGCTCGCCGTACAGCCAGCGGTCACTCACGCCGCGCAGGGGATGGAACTCGCGGATTTTTTGAATCTGCTCATTGTCGGCGGATGCGATTTCGAGTAGGCGCACCACCAGGTCAGCGGATGGTTTATCCACGTAGCCGGCGGTGATGACTCCGCGCTCTTGCAGACGGGAAAGCACGCCGAGATATTTTTGGACAATCGCTTCATAGGAATTTGCGTCTTCGCCTTTTGCGCCCCACAGTTCAATCGGTCCATCGGTAAATGTGACGACCGAGCCTTGCAAGTCTTTGGATAATTCATCCAGTTTCGAGCGTTCGGCGAGGTCACGTTTTAATGCGACCAATCCATCAGACATGGGATAACCGTTTGGCAGAAGATCATCGCCGTAGAGCAATTCGGTGTCTGTGAAAATTTTGGGCGTTTCGCCTGAGTTCAGTTTCATCTGGATCGCGCCGACGTTGACCACGCAAAACTGAATCGCGGCGTGACGGTCTGGATTGATCTGCGAACCATCAGCGGCGATTAATGTCGCTTGGATAGCTGAATCAGGCATGGGGTAGGAAGAAGCGAGTGACTCGTTAATCGGCAAGGCGCAGCGGGTGTTTGAATCTGCTTGTTTGGCCAAATCCACTTTGGATCGCAGTAAATCCAATTCAGATGAATAGAAGGCAAGCAGTTCACGCGCTGAAGCTTGAGCATCCTCTTTTTTCTTTCTTCTTTCCTTCGCGTTTTTGCCGATCTCTTTTATTTGGACAAAAATTTGTTGATAGTCTATGGGCATGTTTTTTCCGTTAGAACATTTGTGCAAAATTTTAGCCGTAAACAGACTAAAATACAAGTACGGTTTCGGGAACTTTTTTCGAGACCTGTCGTCTTTAGAGAAACAATATATCAAGGAGATAAAAAATGCGTACAAAATTTTTAGTTTTTGCAGTACTAGCCTTCGCCCTCATCTTGAGCGCCTGCGGACCCACCACCATCAATCAGGAACCCCAGCCCGTCAGCCGTACATTAAACGTCAATGGACTCGGCACTACCTACCTGACACCCGACATTGCCTACATTTACATCGGCGTACACAATGAAGGCGCCACCGCCTCTGAAACTGTGGCGGCAAATAAAGCCCAAACGACTGCCGTGCTCGATGCACTCAAGAAAGCCGGCGTAGACGAGAAAGACCTGCGCACCACCAACTTCAGCATCTATCCTTCGCAACAGTACAGCCCCGAAGGCACTGTGACCGGCACGATCTACATGGTAGATAACACCGTCTATGTCACCGTGCGCAACCTCGATGGACTTGGCACTCTGCTCGACGACACCATCAACGCCGGCGCGAACAGCATCAACAGCATCCAATTTGACGTAGCTGACAAATCTGCGGCAGTGAAGGAAGCCCGCGTCAAAGGTGTGGAAGATGCCAAAACTCAGGCACAGGAATTAGCCACAGCCGCCGGCATTACCCTCGGCGACATTCAGAACATCAGCTACTACGACAATAGTCCCGTTCCCATGTTTGAAGGCAAGGGCGGTGGCGGCGGAGCCATGGCAGCGGATACTTCCGTCTCCATTCAGCCCGGACAATTGACCATCTCCGTCTCGGTCAACATCACCTACGAGATTAAATAACCGCATCCTACTTAACCCTGAGCCTGTTCCTGCTTCAAAGGAGCAGGCTCTACTCTTTCAGCCTCCCCCAAATGCAACGGTACTTCTGTCGCATTTGGGGGAGGCGCCGTTTTAGCGGCAGAGGGGGCGTTATAATCGCGCCATTATTCTCGCTTAAGGAGTTAACATGCTAAAAATTGGATACATCGGTCTCGGATTAATGGGCAAGTCTATGGCGCGCAATATTCTCAAGGCCGGCTTCCCGCTGGTGGTACACAACCGTTCCCGCGCAGCCGTGGATGAACTGGTTGCGGAAGGCGCCATCGCCGCATCCTCACCGGCTGTGGTTGCCGCACAAGTGGATATTATCTTCACCAACCTGCCTGATTCACCAGATGTTGAAAAAGTTGTACTGGGCGAAAGAGGAATCATCGAAGCCGCACATGACGGGCTGATCGTGATCGACAACTCGACCATCAAGCCGGCGTCTGCGCGCATGATCGCAGTGGAACTGGCGAAGAAGGGCATCTACTCGCTGGACGCACCCGTCTCAGGCGGCGACATTGGCGCGAAGAACGGCACGCTGACCATCATGGTCGGCGGCGACGCATCCGCTTTGGAGCGCGCCATGCCTGTGCTTCAAGCAATGGGCAAGACCATCACCCACGTCGGCGATGCGGGCGCGGGTCAGGTGGCCAAAGCCGCAAACCAGATCATGGTCGCCGCGCAAATGGTGGCCATGGGCGAGTTGCTTGTCTTCGCGAAAAAAGCCGGCGTTGATCCGCGCAAAGTGGTGGATGCCATCAAAGCAGGCGCGGCGCAATGCTGGGCGCTTGACATCAAAACTCCGCGTTTGTTTGACGGCAACCGCGAACCTGGCTTTAAATCTTACATGCAGTTAAAAGACATGAACATTGTTTTGGAAACCGCGAAGGAATACGGCGTCCCCATTTCGGCAACCGAAGAGAACACAAAACTTTATCAACAAATGATCGACATGGGCATGGGCGAGTTGGACAACTCCGCGGTGGTCGGCGTGATCGAGAAACTGGCGGGTGTGGAAATTATTTAAACGGTTTGAAAGTTGGCAGGTTGGAAGGTTCAAACCTGTAAACCTGCAACCTGCCAACGTGTTTTGAATTGTTGCTCCATTGTTTGGGAAATTTGATAGAATCAAACTGTGATCGAATTAAAACAGCGCGTCAACTTAATCAACAAGATCCATCTCTTCAATGGCTTGAAGGAAGATCAGCTCGCGGACATCGCAATCAAGTTTGAAGAACGCGAACAGTCCGCAGGTCAGGTTGTATTCAAACACGGCGATAAACCCGATGGCTTTTATGTTGTATTTAAGGGAAGAGTTAACGTCACACGCCCGCACGAAAAAAAAGACGAGGAAGTGATCATCTGGCTTGTGGCAGGCGATTATTTTGGCGAAGAAGCGCTGGTGGAAAATCGCAACCGATCCGCCACGATCACAGCCGCAGAAGACAGCACCCTGCTCTTCCTTTCGCGTCAGCATTTTAATGAAGTGCTGGTCAAATTTCCAAACTTAAAACCAAATTTTATGGTTGCCATCAAAAGTCACAAACTGGCACGCGCCACAAAATTTGACTGGCTCGGTCCAAAAGAGATCATCTATTTTGTGGCGCGCAGGCATAAACTGCGCCTGTATCAGGCATTGGTTGTGCCCTTCCTTTCGCTCATTGCGCCAATTTTGCTTTTTATCTGGGGCACACTGGTAAGCGCAGTAACTCCCATTGCATTAGGCACGCTGGCTTTGCTCTTCATCATGGGCTGGGGAATATGGAATGCGATTGACTGGAGCAACGATTATTACATCGTCACCAACCAGCGCGTGATTTGGCTGGAAAAAGTAATCGGTTTATACGACAGCCGACAGGAAGCCCCACTCAGCTCGATCCTCTCGGTGGGCGTTGAGACAGACCAGTTGGGACGCATATTGGATTTCGGCAACGTGATCGTACGCACCTTCGTCGGCAGGCTGGAATTCGACTATGTGGATCATCCCAACCAGGCTGCGGATATGATCCGCGAATATTGGGAGCGCATAAAATCCATCACCACCGTGTCGCAAAAAGAGGTGATGAAGAACACCATCCTGCAAAAATTAGGCATGCCGGTTGACAAGAAAAAGGAACCGGAACTCCCGCCGGTGGTTACCATAAACCAAGCCCTCGCAAAACAACCGTTATGGTGGGTTGCTCTTAAAGGAGTTTTTACATTGCGGGTGGAAGAAGCGGGTAAGATCATTTACCATAAACATTGGATCGTATTTTTAGAGCAAGCCTGGCGGCCTATTCTGATCACGCTCGGCATGTTTGCTTTGCAAGTCTGGCGCGGAATTATCCTTTTCAATTCAGACACCGAATCATTTTTTTACCGAAATGCCGCAGGCTCGATCAGACCCGACACGATTGCGGTTGCGCTTCCGATGCTTTCCCTGCCCGTTATCGTCTGGCTTATCTGGGAATACGTGGATTGGAAAAATGATATATTCATGTTGACGCCGGAAGAGATCTTTGACATTGACCGCAAGCCCTTCGGCAAAGAGGAAAAACGCGCGGCGCAGATCGAGAGTATTTTGAGCATATCCTACACACGCGAAGGGGTTATCGCTTATCTCTTTAATTATGGCACCGTGGAAATTACCGTAGGCGGCTCAAAATTTGACTTTCAAGATGTAGCCGACCCCGCCAGTGTGCAGGCGGATATCAACCGCAGGCGCATGGTGCGTATTGCCAGTAAAAACGAAAACGCCGGCAAGGATGACCGCGAACGTTTTGCAACATGGATCGCGGCCTATCACGAGAACGCAGAAGTCTTCAAACGTCCGCCGCCGATCATTGTCCCGAAGGATGAAGAGAAGAAAGATGTGGACAGTAAAAAGTAAAAAGTGAGAAGTATCAAGTTATCAGTAATTACCAATCAGTGGATATAAAAAGAGGAAAAAAAGTATGGCATTAAGACAGATCGTAACCTTGCCTGAACCCGTTTTACGGCGCAAGGCAAAACCAGTCACCAAATTCGATAAAGATTTGCAAACCTTGATCGACGACATGATCGAAACCATGCGCGACGCGCCGGGCGTGGGGCTGGCCGCTCCGCAAGTGAATATCTCTGAGCAATTGGCGGTCATCGAATATTCGGAAGACGAAGATGATGAGGACGAAGAAGTGGAAGGCGCAACACCCAAGCCAAAGAAACTGTACGTCATCATCAACCCTGAGATCGTCAAGGTATCAGAAGAAAAAGTGATGGGCATCGAAGGCTGTCTCTCCATCCCCGGCTTGATCGGCGAAGTGGAACGCTACGAAGCAATTCAGGTCAAGGCGCTCAACCGTCATGGCAAGCCTGTCAAACTCAAAGTGGATGGCTGGACAGCGCGTATCTTCCAACACGAGATCGACCATCTCAACGGCGTTTTATTCACCGACCTCTCAAAACGTGTCTGGAAGCCGGACGAGGAAGAAGAAATCCCGCTGGACTAATAAAGGTCAAAGGTCGAAGGTCGAAAGTCACGACCTTTGACCTTCGACCTTCGACTTATTAAGCATGTATTTAAAACATTTATCGCTGACCAACTTTCGCAGTCTCACCCGCCTGGATATGGAACTTCCACGGCGGGTTGTTCTGCTTGTCGGCGAAAACGCGCAGGGCAAAACCAGCGTGCTTGAAGCGATTTATTTTCTGGCGGCGTTTACATCATTTCAAACGCATGTCGATCGGCAGATCGTTAATTTTCACGAGGCCAAGAATCCTCTGGCAGTGGCACGGCTGGTGGCGGAATATCAACGCGGCAAGACAAAGTATCGTCTCGAAGCGCGCTTGATCCTTGAGCCAACCGGAGTCAACGGTCAGCGGCTGCGCAAGGAAGTCTTGTTGAACGGCGTGAAGAAACATGTCAGCGATATTATGGGACATTTCAACGCGGTCATCTTTGTGCCACAAATGTCGCAGATCATCGAAGGCGGACCTGACGAGCGCCGCCGCTATCTCAACCTTGCGCTGGCGCAGGCTGTCCCTGCGTATGCGCGTGTGCTGAGCGAATATCATCTGGCGCTCACGCAGCGCAATGCACTGCTCAAGGCGTTGTACGAAAGATCGGGAGACAGCAACCAGCTTCAGGTGTGGGATGAAACGCTGGTGCGCCTCGGCGCGCAGATCATTCTGTGGCGCATCCAGGCGGTTCAGGAAATCGAACGCTTCGCTTCGCGCATCCATCACGAGTTGACTCGCGGAAGCGAGGTGCTGCGCCTCGCATACGAGCCGGCTTACGATCCGCTCAAGCCTGAGTTGCAATTGGGGTTGAAACTCGACACGCCGATTGACCGCTCCAGTTTGGATTTGGAAGAAATTCAAAGCGGATTTTTGGCGCGGCTGAAACAGATTCGCGGCGAGGAGATCGCGCGCGGCGTGACGACGATTGGTCCGCACCGCGACGATTTGCGATTCATCATCAACAAAGCGGATGTCAGCGATTACGGCTCACGCGGACAGTTGCGGACGACCCTGCTGGCGTTGAAACTGGCCGAGGTCGAATGGATGCAGGAACGCACTGGCGAATGGCCGGTCATTTTGCTCGACGAAGTGATGGCTGAGTTGGACACGCACCGCCGCGCCGACCTGCTGAAATATGTGGGCAAAGGCGAGCAGGTTTTGTTTACCACCACAGACACAAAACTATTCACGCCAGAATTTGTTGAGCAATCTGAAATTTGGGATGTCAGCGGCGGCGTGGTACAGCCGAGAAAATAATCATGTCATTGCGAGGAGCGCTCTTGTTCTTTGCGACGAAGCAATCTCGCGCCGTGTTACGCAGAAACTCCGAAGGAGTGGAATGATTATAAATACAAGTAAAATGAATCAAATAACCCCGAAGGGGTGTCATGTTTTTCGGCACAAGCCATATCATCCCTTCGGGATTTTGTCTTTTATGCATAATTTTCTATAATCCTGCCATCCCTTCGGGATTGAACTGCATAACATCAGATAATATAAGTGGAGATTGCTTCGGGCAAGGACAAGAACGCCCTCGCAATGACATCAATAGGAACTCATGAACCCCAAACGAATCATCATTGACACCGACCCAGGCGTAGACGATGCGCTGACTTTTTTGCTCGCGCTTGCTTCGCCAGAAATTCAACTCGAAGCGTTGACCACGGTCAGCGGCAACATTGGCATTGAAAAAACCACGCGTAACGCGCTGGCTGTTCTGGAACTCGCACACGCGAGCCACATCCCCGTGGCTCGCGGATGCGCGCTGCCGCTCGTTAGTCCGCTACACAAATCAGGCGAAGCAGTTCACGGCTCAAGCGGAATTGGCAAAGCAGTTTTGCCAGAGCCAAAGTCGCAACCGATTGACCAGCACGCAATTGATTATTTGATCGAGCGCATTTTGGCAGAGCCGCAGGAAATTACGCTCTTCACCATCGGACCCATGACCAACCTTGCGCTGGCCATTCGCAAAGAGCCGCGCATTGTGCCGGCGTTGAAGGAACTGGTCATGATGGGCGGCGCGATTCGCTCAGGCGGAAATGCTACGCCGCTGGCCGAGTTCAACATCCACGCCGACCCGCACGCGGCGCACATTGTCTTTCATTCGGGGATTCCCATCACATTGATTCCGCTGGACGCGACATACAAATGTCTGCTGACCACTGCGGATGTGGAACGCCTGAACCGAATCGACTCGCCCATTGCGCGTTTTGTCCGCGATGCGACGGCGGTGTATATGGATTTCTACAAAAAGTATGAAGGCTTCGATGGCTGCGCTTTGCACGATCCGCTGACGCTGGCGGTGATCCTCGCGCCTGAGTTGTTCACCTTTGAAGACCAGCATGTGGATGTGGATATTTCCGGCGGCGTTTCCAACGGCAACACATTCGCCGATTTTATGAAAGTCTCGAAACGACCCGCCAATATGAAAGTTGCACTGGATGTGCGCGGGCGCGATTTTATTGAATTGTTCATCGAGCGGATGGAATCACTGAGCCGCAAAATCTAATGTCATTGCGAGGGCGTTCTTTGCCCGAAGCAATCTCCTGCAAAATTGGGGATTGCTTCGGCGGGAAGATCACCCTCCTCGCAATGACATAAACAACACGTAGGAAATTATGAATCAAAAACGCATCATTCTTGACACCGATCCTGGGATCGACGATTCCCTGGCAATTCTCCTCGCTTTGGCATCTCCTGAAATCACGCTGGAGGGGCTGAGTGTGGTTCATGGTAATTCGTCCACTGAGCAGGGGACGAACAACGCGCTTTCTGTTTTGGAACTGGCGCAGGCAAGTCATGTCCCCGTTTACAAGGGTTGTGAGTTGCCGCTCGTGCAGCCGTCTTTGCTGGCACCTGAAACGCATGGGGAGCAGGGCATCGGGTATGCAAAACTATCAGCGCCACAGACCAAGCCACAGGTGCAGAAAGGCAGCGATTTTCTGATTAACAGTATCATGTCGAAGCCTGGGGAAATCACGCTGGTGGCAATCGGCCCGCTGACCAATATCGCATTGGCTATTCGGCAGGAGCCGCGCATTGTGGAGAATGTCAAAGAGGTGTTCATCATGGGCGGCGCGATTCGGCATGAAGGCAACACCACGCCGCTGGCTGAGTTTAATACTTTCGTTGACCCGCACGCGGCGCACATTGTTTTTCATTCGGGAATGCCGATCACGCTCACGCCGCTGGACGTGACTTATGATTGTATTTTTTTGAAGGATGACCTGAACCGGCTGTTAAAGATTGATTCGCCGATCACAAAATTTATTTCGGATGCGACCCGCTTTTACATGGAGTTCCACGACGAATATCAAAAAATTGACGGCTGTGTGATCAACGACCCGATGACTCTGGCGTTGACCCTCATGCCTGAGATTTGCGATTATCAGGAACTTTATGTGGATGTGGATATTTCCACAGGGGTGGGGCTGGGAAACACCTTTGCAGATTTTTATAATTATGAAAAAAAGACTCCGAACATGAAAGTGGCGCTCGGCGTGAGACCGCGCGTTTTTATGGAGTTATTTATAGAAAGGATGGAAAAACTGGCGAAATCGCTCTCATGACCTTTGGATTCAGAAAGTGTTATTATGGAAAAGAAAGTTCAATAATCATTTCGTTTGGAGGATACCATGCTGGAAAAGATCAAGAACAATTTCAACACGCAAACCTGGGTGCTCATCCCAATTGCCATCGCCATTAATATCGCAGTCGGGCAGATCGTACTCCTGCTCAAATTACCCGTGTTCCTCGATTCCATCGGCACTGTATTGGTTGCTGTTTTGTGCGGCCCGTGGGCTGGCGCATTGACCGGCGCACTTTCCAATGTCATTTGGGGCATTGCCATTGACCCCGGCGCTTTGCCCTGGTGGCCGGTAGCCGCAATGATCGGTTACATGGCCGGACGCATGGCGCAATGGGGATTCTTCAAATCCTGGTGGAAAGTGGTTGTGACAGGTTTCGTTGTGGCGTTGACCGCGGCGATTGTCTCGACCCCGATTGCCGTTTATCTGTTCGGCGGAATCACGGCCAGCGGATCCTCTTTCATCACCGCTTATTTACTCCAGACCGGCACGGGAATTTGGCAGGCAGTCGTCAGCACCAGTTTCCTGACCGAGCCAGTGGACAAGATCACCACGGCCATGCTCGCCTTTGCAATTATCCAGGGCTTGCCCAAGCGCACCATCGGCGGGTATCCCAAGGCTGAACAGGCGACTGTTGAAGGCGGCGCAAGCAAGAATCAGTTGTACATCGCCGTCGGCGTGGTGGTCGTGCTCGTGTTGTTCGCGGCTTTCATGCTCCGCAATATCCTCGGCGGATAAAAAATATAAGGTCGTTGCGAGGGCGCTTTTGTTCTTCGCCCGAAGCAATCCTCTCTATGATACGGAGATTGCTTCGTCGGGAAGAGCGCCCTCCTCGCAACGACATGAACAAAAAAGAGATCAGTCCAAAAGGCTGGTCTCTTTTTTTGTCGTTTATAATCGGCTCCTATGCATGAGCGACTTTCATTTTATGTTAAACGCAACAGCGTAATCCATGATCTCAATCCGCTTACAAAAGTCATCCTGACCCTCGCGCTGATCCTGATCGCCTTCACCAGTCCGTGGTATTGGACACCGCATCTGCTGGTGCTGGTTGCGATCATCCCGTTGAGTTTCATTGGAAAAGTAGCGCCTGAATTTTTCAGGACGGCAATTCGGATCATCCTACCCGCTGCCGGGTTCCTGTTTCTGATGCAGGCTTTTTTTCAACCGGTTGGGGATACAGTCATCTTCAAATTCTATTTTTTGGATGTGACACAGGAAAGCCTGATGTTCGCCTTCAGAAATGCGACGCGTGTGATCGTGATGGTTTCGGCGTTCACATTCATGCTGCTGACCACGCATCCCAGTGAATTAATGTCTGACCTGACACGGCGCGGACTGCCCGGTCAATTTGCTTATGTCATCATCTCGACCCTGCAAATTCTGCCGCAAATGCAAGCCAAGGCGCAGACAATTATCTCCGCACAACGCTCCCGCGGATTGGATACCGAAAGCAGTTTTCTCAAAAGAATGGGGTCACTGTCACCGCTGATTGGTCCGCTGGTGTTTGGCTCACTGGCCGAAGTGGAAGAACGCGCCATCGCCATCGAAGCCCGCGGATTTACCTCCAAAAAAGTAAAAACATCCCTGCATGAAATCCCTGACCACAGCTCAGATAAAATAATCCGTTGGGGACTGGTTATTCTTGTCATCCTTTCGATTGCGCTAAACTTATGGCCTTCATAAACCTCCAAAACGTCACCTATAAATATCCGCTCACAAAAACACCCGTCTTGCAGAATATCAATTTGCAGGTGAACGAGGGCGAGTTCGTCGCGGTCATTGGACCGAACGGCGCGGGCAAATCCACGCTGTGCTATGCGCTGGCGGGTTTTGTGCCGCACTTTTTCAAAGGCGAGATCAGCGGCACCATTGAAGTGGACGGCGTTGAATCAAGCAAGTCCACGCTCGATGAATGGGTCTTGAACGTGGGACTGGCTTTCCAAAATCCGTTCAATCAAATTTCTGGCGCAAAATATACCGTCTTTGAAGAGATCGCTTTCGGCTTGGAAAATAATGGCGTACCGCGCGAGGAGATTCGTCCGCGCGTGGAGGAAGCCATGAAAATGACCGACATCAGCAATCTGGCAGATCGCTCACCTTATTCCCTATCCGGCGGACAGCAACAGCGCGTGGCCCTGACCTCGATCCTGGTCATGAAACCCAAGCTGCTCGTCCTCGATGAGCCGACTTCGCAGATGGACCCGATTGGCACGCGCGAAGTCTTTGGCGTCGTCCGCCGAATGGCAGAAGGCGGCATGACCGTGGTGATGGTCGAACACAAAATGGAATGGATCGCGAATTTTGCAGACCGAGTCATCGCCTTGAAAGATGGGCAGATTCTGCTCGAAGGCAAACCCAACGAAGTGCTAACCTCAGATGTTTTAGCTGAAAATGGCTTCGGCATTTCGCGCTACACATCCACGGCGCGGGAAGCGAAGAAGCGCGGCTTGTGGAAGAAAGAAAATTTACCTGTCACGCTCGATGAGGCGGTGGAAGGGTTCAAACTAGGATAAACAGAGATGAACGGAGATGAAAGAGATTTTTTATCTTTGTTCATCTCCGTTTATCATGGTGAATTAACAACATGAAAATCGAAATCAACAATCTCCGCTTTACCTATCCTACTGGACTTGAAGCCCTGCGCGGCATTTCGCTCACCATCGAAGCGGGCGAACAGGTTGCCATCGTTGGTCAGAATGGTGCGGGCAAGACTACCCTCGTGAGACATTTCAACGGGCTTTTGCAACCCACTGTCGGGTCGGTGCTGATCGGCGATTGGGACACGAAAAAATATTCAGTGGCGAAACTCGCGTCCCGGGTCGGCTACGTCTTCCAAAATCCAGATGAGCAATTATTCTCAAAAGACGTTGGCACAGAAGTTAGATTCGGTCCGCGCAATTTGGGATATTCAAAAGAGAAAATAGATGAGCTGGTCACGCGCGCGCTGGCGTTGACCGAGTTGAGCAACAAAACCGAAACCAATCCATACGACCTCTCGCCCACCTGGCGCAAGATGGTCGCGCTGGCATCGGTCATCGCGATGGATACGCCGATTGTTATTTTCGACGAGCCAACGACGGGACAGGACGCGGTCAACGTGGCACGCATCGCGCATGTGATTGCCAAGCTGCGGCGCGAGGGCAAGACCGTCGTCACCATCACACACGATATTGATTTCTGCGCCGAGAATTTTGAACGCGTGATCGCGCTCGCAAGTGGACAGGTTTTGTTGGACGGCCCCGCGCGTGAAATTTTAGGTCAGGAAGAAATTTTGGCGCAGACCTATGTTGATCCGCCGCAACTGACAAGGCTGGGCAAAAAATTGGGATTCAAAGAAACAGTCCGCAGCCAGGAAGAGTTTTTGAATTCGCTCAAAAATTCCATTGACGCATCCCAATCCAAATGATATAACTGCGCCCAATGTACAGCCTTCTGAACCACGCCAAGCACGGCATGGGTACCATGACCATGACTACTACCTCCGGTAAATTCCGTGAGGCATTTGTGCTTGGGCAGAAGTAACTAAAGATAGTTATCTCAGAACACACAACGCCTCACGGAAACGTGGGGCGTTTTTGTTTACCTCACCCCCAACCCCTCTCCTAAAAAAGGAGAGGGGAGTTAAGGAGAAGAAATTATGCCAGAAAATAAAACGCTCGTTATGAAATTCGGAGGAACATCTGTCGGGTCGGCGGATGCGCTTTTGAAGGCGACTCAGATCGTGAAGGATGCGCGCGCGGAATATCCGCGGGTGGTGGTCATCACTTCTGCGATGTCTGGAGTCACCAATTTATTATTGGATGCCGCCGCGCAGGCTTCGCAAGGGAAAGTTGATTCGCTTCCAGCGACAGAATCCACGCTGAGGGAAAAACACTTCGCCGCCGCGGATGCGCTGATCCAAGATGAGACCTTGCGCGAAACGACCAAGCAGGAAATCAACACGTTGATCCTCTCGCTCGTGGATTTATGCAAAGCGATTGCGATTCTCGGCGAAGCCAGCCCGCGAACAATGGATGCGGTGGCTTCCATCGGCGAGCGGATGTGTGTCCGCTTGTTGGGAGCGGTGCTTGAAAGCGGCGGGGTCAGCGCAAAAGCAATTGAGTCAACTGAATTCGTCATCACCAACGCACACTTCCAACACGCGCATCCTGATTTCAAAGTGACAACCGAAAAGACGCGCGCCGTGCTCAACCCGCTGATGGATGCGGGCATTGTGCCGGTCACAACGGGCTTCATCGGCGCCACGCCCGAAGGCGCCATCACCACCCTCGGACGCGGTGGCAGCGACTACTCCGCCGCCATCATCGGCTCGGTTCTGCCTGCGGATGATGTCTGGATCTGGACAGATGTGGACGGCGTGATGACCACCGATCCGCGTATTGTGAAGGAGGCAAGAACATTGCCCGAAATCACGTACAGCGAAATCGCGGAACTGGCTTACTACGGCGCGAAGGTTATTCACCCCAAAACCATCCGCCCCGTGGTGGATGCGGGCATCGGACTTCGCATCTGCAACACGTTCAACCCATCGCACCCAGGCACGCGCCTGATCGCAAACGTGCCATCGGATTTACATCCGCGCAATGGACAGGTTGTCAAAGCCGTGACCGCCATCCGCAACCAACGGCTGGTGACCATCGAAGGGCGTGGTATGCTGGGCGTGCCCGGCGTGGCGGCGCGCGCGTTCGGCGCAGTGGCATCCACAAAAACCAGTGTGCCATTAATTACACAGGCATCCTCCGAGCAATCCATTTGTTTTGCTGTGCCGTCTGAAGCTGCCGAATCTGTGATCAATGCTTTGCAGGCTGTCTTTGCCAGCGAGATCGAAGACGAAGACATCGACCGCGTCTGGATGACCGAAGATGTTTCGATCATCACCGTCGTGGGCGTTGGAATGCGTCACACACCCGGCGTGGCGGGACAGGTATTTTCACATCTCGGCGATAGCAAAGCCAATGTTTTAGCCATCGCGCAAGGCTCATCCGAAGTATCCATCAGCATGGTCGTCGTCGCCGCAGACACAGAATTGGCGGTGAATGCGTTGCATGAAATGATCGTGAAATAATTTGTAGGGGCGAAGCAATGCTTCGCCCCTACAACCAACAAAAATTTATAATTTAAGGAAAAATCATTATGAATCAAATCCCCGTAGCTGTACTCGGCGCGACAGGTTCTGTCGGTCAGCGTTTTATCTCTTTGCTCGATAATCATCCGTGGTTCAAGGTCGTTGCACTTGCCGCATCAGACCGTTCGGTTGGACAAAAATATTCAGACGCCGCCCGCTGGGTTCTCAACGAGCCCATGCCAGATTATGCACGCGACATGATCGTTGTGCCCGCCACCACCGATGCCGTGCAGGCAAAGATCGTTTTCTCGGCATTGCACAATGACATCGCAAAAGATGTCGAGCCGCAATTTGCCCGCGCGGGCTCGGCGGTTTGTTCCAACGCCTCGTCCTATCGCAAAGCGGAGGATGTGCCGCTGCTGCTGCCAGAGGTCAACGCCGAGCATATTCATCTCGTCAAAATTCAACGCGAGCAGCGCGGTTGGAGCGGATGCATTCTCACGAATCCAAATTGCACCAGTACGGGTCTCACGGTTGCGCTCAAGGCGCTGGATGATGCCTTCGGTGTGAAAAAAGTTTTTGCGGTTTCGTTGCAGGCGCTTTCGGGCGCGGGCTACCCTGGCGTCTCTTCGCTCGACATCATTGATAACGTGATTCCAAACATCGGCGGCGAAGAAGAAAAAGTGGAATGGGAACCGCGCAAGATGCTTGGCAAACTGGTTGATTCAAAAGTTCAACTGGCAGATATAATTTTCAGCGCGCACACAAATCGCGTGGCAGTGATCGATGGACACACGGTATGCGTCAGCGTGGAATTAGCGCAGCCTGCCGACCCTGAAGCTGCTGAAGCGATTCTACGGGCATACACCGCCCCTGAATCAGCGAGAGAACTGCCCTCGAGTCCGCGACCCGCTATCAGCGTCAGAAGCGAAGCGGACCGTCCTCAGCCGAGACTTGATCGATTCACAGGCAAAGGCATGACCACCGTCGTCGGACGCGTGAGGCGCGATCCGATCCTAGACCTGAAATTTGTTGTGCTATCTCACAACACAATTCGCGGCGCGGCTGGCGGTTCAATTTATAACGCTGAGTTGTTGGTGAACGAGGGTTTGTTGTAGCTAATGTCACGTTGCAAACGTGACCTACCGAAACCAATTCAGACCAAAGTTGTCCAGACCCTTGACACATCATAAGGCGCTATGATATAAACCGCGAAATTAAATATTCGCTCTTATCCAGAGAGGCTGAGGGACCGACCCTTTGAAGCCTCGGCAACCAAACCATTACATGAGTTCAGGTGCCAAATTCGACAAATAGGAATGGCGTTCGTGTCATTCATATCTGGAAGATGAGAGGACGGTATAGACGTATACCTCTTCTTGTACTTTCAGAAGAGGTATTTTTTTACCCTCACCCTACCCCTCTCCCGAAGGAGAGGGAACTCCCTTCCCCCTTCGGGGGAAGGGCTGGGGATGAGGGAAAACATATCTCTTCTGAAGGGCGGGTAAACATTATTCAAGAGGAGTTACATCAAATGTCCACAATCAAAGATCGCAAGTTAGGTTTCGCCACCCGTGAGTTACATGCGGGCTATTCCCCCGACCCCACCACAGGCAGCCGCGCGGTGCCGTTGTATCAAACAACGAGCTATCAATTCAAAAGCACAGAACACGCAGCCAATTTATTCGCGCTCAAAGAGCTTGGAAATATTTACACACGCTTGATGAACCCCACCACCGATGTGCTTGAACAGCGCATTGCTTCACTCGAAGGCGGCGTTGCCGCGCTGGCAGCGAGTTCAGGTCACGCCGCGCAGGCACAGGCAATTTTCACCTTGTGCAGCGCAGGCGACCATATTGTTTCGTCAAGCCGTTTGTATGGCGGCACATACAACCAGTTCGCCTACTCATTGCCAAAATTGGGTATCGAAGTTACCTTCGTTGACCCCAGCGACCCGAAGAATTTTGAAGCGGCGATTCGTCCTAACACCAAGATCATCTACGGCGAATCTCTCGGCAACCCCGATATTTCCATCTTCCCGTTCGAGGAAGTTTCCGAGATTGCAAACAAGCACAAAATAATTTTGTTCATCGACAACACGTTTGCCACGCCGTATCTCTTCCGCCCGTTTGAATGGGGCGCGCACGTCATCACCCACTCGACCACCAAGTTCATCACAGGCAACGGAACTTCCATCGGCGGCATCATCGTGGATGGCGGAAATTACGACTGGAGCAACGGCAAGTTCGAAAACTTCAACACGCCCGATCCTTCGTATCACGGATTGGTCTACTCCTCCATCGCCGCCGCGGGACTTCCCCCGTTTGCGATCAAGGCGCGTGTGCAGGTCTTGCGTGACTTCGGCGCGTGCCAATCCCCGTTCAACTCATGGCAGACTTTGCTTGGACTTGAAACCCTCAACTTGCGCATGGATCGTCACGTACAGAACGCGCAAACGGTTGCCGAATATCTTGAGAGCCATCCCAAAGTTAGCTGGGTCAAGTATCCTGGGCTCAAGAGCCACCCCGATTACGCGCGCGCACAAAAGTATTTACCAAAAGGCGCAGGCGCGATCCTCGGTTTTGGAATCAAAGGCGGCGCAGAAGCTGGCAGGAAATTCATCGAAAGCCTGCAACTCTTTAGTCACCTTGCCAACGTGGGCGATGCGCGCAGTCTCGCCATTCACCCCGCCACCACCACCCACAGCCAACTGACGGAGGAGCAACAAATCTCCGCTGGCGTCAGCCCCGATTTCATCCGCTTGAGCATTGGTCTCGAAGACTTCGAAGACATCAAGTGGGATTTGGATCAAGCCTTAAATTCTTAAGGATAAATGATGAAGGATGAAGGATGAATAAAACCATCTTTCATCCTTCATCCTTCCGCCTTCATCATTTCCTCCCATGCCTGTAAAAATTCCCTCCACTCTTCCTGCCCGAACCATCCTTGAAAACGAAAACATTTTCGTCATGGATGAAGACCGCGCTGCCCATCAGGACATCCGTCCGCTGCGTGTGGCGATCCTTAATCTCATGCCGACCAAGATCGCAACCGAAACGCAAATTTTGCGGCTGCTTTCCAACTCCGCGCTGCAAGTGGAGATCACCCTGCTGCACACCGCCACGCATGAAGCCAAAAACACCGACGCCGACCATTTGCTGAATCACTACGTCACCTTTGATGAGATCAAAAATGAAAAATTCGACGGTCTCATTATCACGGGCGCGCCTGTCGAGCAGATGCTGTTTGAAGAAGTGGATTACTGGAATGAACTGACCCAGATCATGGATTGGGCTGAGACGAATGTTGAGTCAACGTTTAATATTTGCTGGGGCGCGCAGGCTGGACTTTATCACCGCTACGGCATCCCAAAGTATGACCTGCCCCATAAAATGTTCGGCGTCTTCGAGCATCACGTCCTCTCTCGCACCGAAAGCCTGATGCGCGGCTTCGACGACTTTTTCTTCGCCCCACATTCCCGCCACACCGAGATTCGCCGCGAAGACATCGAAAAGGTTCCCGAACTGCAAATCCTCGCCGAATCTGATGAAGCGGGCGTTTACATCGTCAGCTCAAAAGATGGGCGTCATCTCTTCATCACAGGTCACTCGGAATACGATCCGCTGACGCTCAAAGGTGAATACGACCGCGATGTGAACAAGGGACTGCCGATCCAAATCCCCAACAATTATTATCCGAAGAATGACCCCGCGCAAAATCCAACCGTCCGCTGGCGTGGACATGCGAATCTGTTGTACGCAAACTGGTTGAATTATTACGTTTATCAGGTCACGCCGTACGACCCGAATGAAATTCCAAAATAGGGCACGGTAGGGGCGCAGCAATGCTGCGCCCCTACGCGGTTAATTTTTCCAACGCCGCGCTCAACACATCCACCGCTTTTTGATAATCATCCAAATTGATATGCTCATTCGGCGTGTGATCCAAAGCTGAATCTCCTGGGCCATACACCACAGCGGGACATTTCCAAACAGGCGCGACGATGTTCAAATCTGCAGTTCCCGTTTTGTAGACGAAGCGCGGCTCGCCGCCCTGTGAGCGGATTCCGCTCAAGAAGGCTCTCACTAGCGGAGTGTTTTTCTCGCATCCACAGGCGGCGATGGCGAAGCCGACAGGCTCGACCTCAAAGTGACAGTCACCTCGAAGGTGACTGTCACTTATTATTTTGTACCAATCTTCTGGCGAAACATCCACAGGCAAGCGGACTCCAACCTTCAGTCGCGCCCACTGCTCAAAATCATTTGAGTCCGAATCCATGCCGCGCAAGGTAAGCAATAATTTATCAAACACCTTGGGCTTGTCGGCATTGAACAAATCCACATACGCTTTTATTTTCAGCCAAGCTTCAACCGCTGACTCTGCCGCAGTCACTTCTCCGCTCGCCGTGTGAGCCTGTCCGCGTTTGACGGTGACATTTGCCCACGCGCTGCCCTTGTAGCCGAGCGCCATCCGATCCCATTGATTCGGCTCGCCAATAATCGCAAAATCAGGCTTGTATTGATTCGCGACAAACCTTGCGCCTTCGGAATCACGTTCCTCTTCCACAGCGCCGATGACCACAAATTGCCAGCCATCCTTCGCGCCGACCTTCGCCACCGCATCCACAAAACTCGCCAGCGGACCTTTTGCATCCACCGATCCGCGACCATGTAGTAGAGACGCATCATGATGCGTCTCTACACGGACGGGAATTTCCCCAGGCACCGTGTCAATATGACCCAACAAAACCACCTGCCTCGCCCCCTTGCCCATCACACCGACAGCGTTGCCAGCCTCATCAATGAAAGCGTCATCATAGCCCAATGACTTCATCCGCGCCACCAACCATTCCACCGCCCCGCGCTCCTGTCCCGACGGACTGTACTGCGAAACCAAACCAACTAACGTCTCAAAATCACTCATCCGTTTTTGTCCGTTTCAATCCGTTATTCCGTGACAGAGTCCGTTGATAGCACTTCGGACAGCACACCAACCAAATGATCGATCTGCTCGTACGTAATCACCAACGGAGGCAACAAACGAATCACGGTCAATCCCGCATTCAAGGCAATGATCTTTTTCTCTTGCAGAGCCTTGATGTACGGCGTGACCTTTTGCTTCATCTCGATGCCGACCATCAAGCCAATTCCACGGACTTCGCGGATATTCGGCGATTGAATCTTCCTCAGTTTCTCCATCAAATACGCACCCTTCGCCGCCGCTTGCCCAGGCAAATCTTCGCCGAGGATTACATCCAGCGCCGCATTGGCCGCCGCACACGAAAGCGGATTCCCGCCAAAGGTCGAGCCATGCACGCCCGGCACAAGGTTCTTGATGTTCGCGCCGATCAGCACCGCGCCCATCGGCACGCCGCCCGCAAGTGACTTGGCGCAAGTTAATAAATCAGGCGTCACACCAAAATGTTGTATCGCAAACATCTTGCCCGTACGCCCAAATCCCGTTTGGATTTCGTCAATGATGAGCAGTGCGCCGCGCTCATCGCAGATCCGCCTCGCAGCTTGGATGTATTCAGCGGACGCGGGATACAAACCACCTTCGCCCTGCACAACTTCCAAAATCACAGCGGCGGTTTCTTCGTTCACTGCCTTGTCCAACGCTTCGATATTGTTGTACGAAACATGCGAAACGCCAGGCAGCAGCGGCTCGAAGCCTTCGCGGTATTTCTTGTTATATGTCGCAGAAAGCGAGCCATAGGTTCGTCCGTGAAAAGCGCGCATCGCCGCGATGAAATTCTTTCGTCCCGTTGAAATGCGCGAGAATTTGAACGCCGCCTCAACCGCCTCAGTGCCTGAGTTGCAGAAGAAGACTCTATCCAAGCCCGGAACCAACGCCGTAATTTTTTCCATCAACATGGCACGCTGGTCGTTGGGAAACGACTCAAACAAAGTAATCAGCGTGTTCGCCTGCTTGTAAAGCGCCTCGGCAATTTTCGGATGCGCATGACCGAGATTGGCAACGCCGTGTCCTGACGAGCAATCCAAATATTCCACGCCGTCAATATCAAACAACGACGCGCCCTGTCCGCGCACGATGGTCAGGGTCTGCTTGGCGTACACGCCAGAGGTGTGTTTATTTTCGGTATCTATAATTTGCTGCTTGTTCATTGAATCACCGTTCCGTTTCCTGCCAAAGCACTTGAAATTGGATTTTGAATTCGTCCATCGGCGATGATGACGCGACGTACGCCGCCTTTGAGCGCTTCTTCCGCGCCGAGGACTTTCTTCTTCATGCGACCCTGCGCCGCCTCGCTCGCCGCCGCAAGTTGACTCTGCGGCAGCTGCCGAATGAGCGTTGACTCGTCTGGGAAATTCTTCATCAGCCCAGGCACCGCCGTCAGCAACAGCAGAGTCTCCGCCTTGAGCGCGGATGCGACCATCGCCGCCGCGCGGTCTGCATCCACATTCAGCGCCTCCCCTTTTTCGCTGACCGCCACCGGCGCGATGACAGGCATGTAACCCGCATTCAACAACATCAAAAGCAACTCGCTGTTAACCGTTTCAATCTTCCCAGTGTAATCATCGCGGATAATTTTGCGCTTACCGTTTTCAATGCTCTGCACAGATTCCTTGCGGACGGCTTGCAACAACCTGCCATCAAGTCCGCACAAACCAAAGGCGTTGACACCCATCATTTGCAACTGCTCGGTCAGCAGTGAATTGACTTTGCCATTAACCGCCATCAAAAAGATTTCCAGCGTCTTGCGATCCGTATAGCGTGAAGTGTATCCCGAAGGCGAGGTAATCATCTTCGGAGGCGCGCCCAGCCCCTCGCCAAGCGCATTCGCTTCTGCCGATCCGCCATGCACAAAAACAAGGCGCTTGCCCTGCTTCAACAATTCCACGGCATCCTGACAAATCGCAGAAAAATCCACGCCTTCCGTGCCGCCAAGTTTTACGACTGTGATTTCATCCTTCATCATTCATCCTTCATCCTTTAAATCGGATGCAGCCCCGCAAACTCCAAGCCCGTCGTCTCATCCCAGCCCATCATCAAATTCAGGCATTGAACAGCTGTACCAGACGCACCCTTCATTAAATTATCAATCGCGCACATCGCCACGATGTGACCAGTGCTTTCGTCCAGTTCAAATCCCAAATCCGCATAGTTCGAGCCAGCTAAAATCTTTGGCTCGGGCACACGGTAGATGCCGCGCTGTTCCTTGACCACACGCACAAACGGATTTTCATTCGCCACGGCGCGATAGGCTTTCCATAAATCTTTGTTGGCGACACCAGGCTTGACCTTCGCGTGAGCCGTCGCCAACACCCCGCGCACCAAATCCACGGCGGTCATGGTCAGCGAAATGTCTTTCACGCCCATTTCCTGAATCACTTCTGCGGTGTGACGATGCCCAAACGCGGAAAATGTGCGAATCACATTCGCGCGTTCCGCGTGGAGCGAACCAGAATTCCCTTCCGCGCCGCCTTCGGACGAACCAACTTTGATTTCAATAATCACAGGCATAGACAAGTCAATCAAATCCGCTTTGACCAGCGGTAGCAGCGCGAGGTTGCTGGCGGTGGCGTTGCATCCTACGCCGCTGATGTAATTCGCCGTCGCTATTTCAGCGCGATAAAGTTCGGGAAGTCCGTACACAAACTTGCTCAACCACTCAGGCGCGGCGTGTTTTTCGCCGTACCATTTCTCGTAAAATTCCGCATCACGCAGGCGGAAGTCCGCCGCGAGATCAATGATCTTTGTCCCAAGTTTGGCATACTCTTCGATGTGCTTTTGCGCCTGTCCATGCGGCTGGGCGAGGAAGAGCACGTCCACAGGTTCCAGCGTGGAAGGGTCGCTGAATTTCAGTTGAGTCTTCTTCCGCAGATTGGGATGAGTCTGATAAACATATTCACCCACGCGCGAGCGTGAAGTCACCTGTTTGACTTCCACATTGGGATGTCCCAACAACAATCGCAGCAACTCGCCGCCGCCATAACCCGAACCACCGATGATAGATACTTTCGTCATTAATAATTGCTCCTTATAAAACCAGTGGGAAGTGAATAGTGGACAGTGGTTAGTACTTCACCACCCACCATACACTATCCACCACCCACTGCGCTCTTCACTGTGTACTCCACGATCTCACCCGCGATATCAACCCCGCTCACAGGCTGCATGGTGTGGAATTCCATTGTGTGATTGATCTCGTTGACAAGGTAGCCGCGTTCAGAATGTTCGATCAAATCCACAGCCAGCACACCGCCGCCGACAGCCGCAGTTGCCTTCAAACATATTTCTTCGATCTCTGGCGTGATGGGACACAATTCCCCTTCGCCGCCGCGCGCTGTGTTTGTGATCCAATGTTCCGACTTGCGATACATTGCGGTCAGCACGCGGTCACCGATCACAATGGCACGGATGTCACGACCTGGTTTTTTGATGAACTCTTGAATATAAAAAACAGAATGTTGCACGGAGCCAAGTGTCGCCTTGTGTTCGAGCACTGCTTCCGCCGCATCGCGGTCGTTGATCTTTGCCAGCAGCCGTCCCCACGAACCGACGACGGGCTTCAACACAACGGGATAGCCAAACGCTTCAATCGCATCCAACGCGGCTTCGGGGGTGAACGCCACCACATTACGCGGCTGCGGCACGCCCGCCTTCGCCAGCATCGCGGATGTGGTCAATTTGTCGCCGCAAACCTCAGCTACCGCCGCCGTGTTGACCGTCGGCACGCCAAACGAGTTCAACAAGCGCAGGGCATATAATCCGCTGGTGTAGCTGATACTTCGTTCCAGCACCGCGTCAAACGCGCGCCACGGTTCGGCATTTTCCAAATCAAATGAAATCGCGCGGTCATCGAGTCGTTCATAATCAATGCCGCGTTTTTCCATCGCCGCGAAAATCCATTTTTCTTCCACACGCACACGGGAATAAAGGACACCTAATTTTAGTCGTCGTTGCATAATAACTCCGTAATTGGTAATTAGTAATTGGTAATTACCAATTACTAATTACGGTTTACTTTATTCACCCCAATCTTCTTGTTCCATCGGCGCGAGTTGGACGGTGGCAGGGTCAACCGACACGACTTCGAGGTCAACGCCGCAATCAGAACAAACGATAATTTCGCCAACTTCGGTTCCAGCATCCAATCCAATTTGGGCTTCACATTCGGGGCAAGTTACTGTAGACATATTTTTTTCTCCTTGTATTTAAATGATGAATGAGGAATGCAGAATGCAGAATTTTTTCTGCCGCCTGCATTATTTACTATTCTGCCTTCTGCATTCTGACTTCTGCATTTCGACAGATTGCGGACTCGTGCCGCCAATCGCATTTCTTTTTTCGACAGATTTCATCGGGTCAAAAACTTGATATACATCCGCTTCAAAAGCGGGACAGAGAGCCTGATACGCTTCGAGGGGCATTTGCTCCAACCCGACATTTTTCTCCCCAGCCAGGCGGACAGCTTTGCCTGCGATCGAGTGCGTCTCGCGGAAGGGGATTCCCTTGTCCACGAGATAATCTGCGAGGTCGGTTGCCATCATGAACGAGTCGATTGCGTTTCGCATTCGTTCGGGCTTGGGTGTGATGGTCCGCAGTGCGCCGGCGATGACGGGAAGAATCGCAAGCAAAGTATCGGTTGCCGCAAAGACTGGCGCTTTATCTTCCTGCAGGTCTTTGTCGTAGGTTGAGGGCAGACCTTTGAGCGTGGCAAGCAAGCCTGTCAGCATCCCAATCAACGTGCCAGCCTTGCCGCGCGTCAGTTCAAACACATCGGGATTTTTCTTTTGCGGCATCAGGCTCGAACCTGTTGATAACGCATCCGAAAGTTCAAAGAAACCAAACTCGGCGCTGGTGTACAAAACGATTTGCTCCGATAGTTTGCTGAGGTGAATGCCTGTCATCGTGGCGCAGAATAAAAACTCGGCGGCGAAATCTCGGTCTGAGACGGCATCCAAGCTATTGGGCGATGCGACTGCAAAGCCAAGTGATTCAGCCAACGCGGCGCGGTCAACAGGGACGGGTGTGCCAGACAATGCACCAGAACCGAGCGGCAAAATCGAAACACGTTTGACCAAATCCGCAAGCCGTTCGCGGTCACGTTGCAGCGGATGAAAGTGACTCAGCCACCAATGCGAAAGCAAGATCGGTTGGGCGCGCTGCATGTGAGTGTAGCCAGGCATGAGAGTCTCACCTGCGAGTTCGGCTTGTTCGAGCAAAGCAGATTGCAGAATGCAGAATGCAGAATCTAATTGCGGAATGGCTTGCAGCATCCACAAGCGGAAGTCGGTGGCGACTTGGTCGTTGCGGCTGCGCCCCGTGTGGAGCTTGCCTGCGGTCACGCCGATCAATTCTGTCAGACGGCGCTCGACGGCGGTGTGAATGTCCTCGTCGGAGGGGGCGAAGGAAAACTGTCCCGAAGCGAATTCTCCTTTGACAGTATCCAGCCCGAGCGAGATGGATGCGTGTTCTTCATCCGACAAAATATTTGCGTTGTGCAAAGCATTCGCCCACGCGAGAGAACCATCCACATCTTGAATTGCCATGCGCTGGTCAACAGGCAGGGAGGAATTTAGATCCCAGGCTTGTTCGTTTAGTTTGGTTGAAAAGCGTCCACCCCAGAGGGTCATATGTGCTCCTTTATATTTCATGTCTTTGCGAGGGCGCACTTGCCCTTTGCCCGAAGCAATCTCCTCACAGTTGGAGATTGCTTCGTCGGGGAGAGCACCCTCCTCGCAATGACATTAGTCCCGTTTGAACTTCGAATAATCAGGCTTGGGCATATCCAGACCCGAAATGGGCAAGCCGTTCATGGCGCGGACTTTGAGGCTGAGACCATAAAGGCGGATGAAGCCTTCGGCGTGGCTCTGGTCGTAGACATCTTCCTGACCAAAGGTGGCGAAGTCTTCGCGGTAGAGGCTGAACGGTGACTTGCGCCCGGCGACGATGATGTTGCCTTTGTAAAGTTTGAGCCGCACAACGCCCGTGACAGGTCCCTGTGTGGAGTTGACGAAGGCGTCGAGGGCTTCGCGCAGCGGGGTGAACCACAAGCCGTTATAGGTGAGTTCGGCATATTTCAAGGCGGTGACTTGCTTGAAATTCAAAGTCTCATGGTCGAGGACAAGCGACTCAAGTTCGCGATGGGCATACATCAAAATGGTGCCGCCTGGGGTTTCATACACGCCATGTGACTTCATGCCGACGAGGCGATTCTCAACGAGGTCAACGCGACCAATGCCGTGCGCGCCGCCGATGGCGTTGAGCGTTTCAACAATTTTCGCGGGTGAAAGTTTCTCGCCGTTGACCGAAACTGGGTTGCCAGTTTCAAATTCGATCTCAACATAGGCGCCCTGCTCCGGAGCGTTCTCAGGCGATGTTGAAATTTGATACATGATCTCTTCGGGTTCGTTCCACGGGTCTTCGAGCAATCCGCCTTCGTGCGAAATATGCCAGATGTTTGAGTCGCGGCTGTAAATGGATTTGATGGTGGCGGTGACAGGGATGTTATATTTTGCAGCCATCGCAATCGCATCTTCGCGTGAGCGGATATCCCACTCGCGCCAGGGAGCGATAATCTTGAGGCGTGGGTCGAGCGCCATGACGGTCAGTTCAAAACGAACCTGGTCGTTGCCTTTGCCTGTCGCACCGTGTGCGATTGCATCTGCGCCAGTTTCGTGAGCAACTTCTACGAGATGTTTCGCAATTAAAGGACGGGCAATGGATGTGCCCAATAAGTACTTGTGTTCATAAATCGCCCCCGCCTTGAGCATGGGAAAAAGACAATCTTCCGCAAACTCTTCTTTCATGTCGTGCAAAATAAACTGGCTCGCGCCGCTGTTCATCGCTTTATCTTCAAGCAGGCGTAAATCTTCGTCGGTCTGTCCCACGTCGGCGCAGAAGCAGACCACTTCACAGCCATAATTTTCTTTGAGCCACGGGACGATCACAGACGTGTCCAGTCCGCCTGAGTAGGCGAGGACAACTTTCTTGACTTGCGGTTTCGGTTTGGAATTCATTTGGTACTCCTTGTTTTATTTTTGGAACTCACCCTCACCCCCCGCCCTCTCCCAAAATGGAGAGGGCGGCTAAGAGCGGGAAAATAAAAAAAACAGCCCTCCGAGAAGGAGGGCTGTTTTGATTGACTAGTGCGTATATCAGCTTGCGGCTGCGTTTAGCGCGTTATCCAACAAAAAATCCCGACCTTCTCGGAGAAGTGGGCTTCGGACGACGTGTACGTGGTGACGCAAAAAAGCTGAACATGATGGGCGGTATTTTACCTGAAAAATAAAATGAGTCAATGATTTTTGTAGGGCAATCAGAGCATGGGCAAAAAAATCAGCCGTCAGTAACTTGCAAGGTTTTCCCGTAAATGAAGGTTGTATACTCGTTTTATACAGGAGAAACGCATGAAAAATAGTATCAGGCAATTTCACAAGGGGCAGGGGTTGGTGGAGTACGGTTTGCTTCTGCTGCTCATTGCCTTTGTAACCGGGCTGGCGTTGAATATTGCGGGCGTATCCATGCAAGATTTATACAGCCAGGCAATATCTGGACTGCGCGGCGAGAGCAGCGAGTGCAATCCGCTGGCGCGCGCAGGCAGTGAGTGGGATTCCCCTGACATTAATTTCTGGCGGGGCGGAATTACGCAGCAAGCCGGCGGCTATGAAGTTTGCCCGCTATGCGGCGGACTGCTGCCAGGGCTTTCGGGCAGTGATTATGAACTTGATCTTTCGGGGGTACAGGTGGCAAGCACCAACCCCACATGGAACGGGTACGGAATTACCTTCCGCGCAGAAAACGGAAACAAGGGATTAAACGGCTATATGTTTGAGGTGGAGAAGGTGAACAAAAATAATCCGACGCGTATTTATTTCAGCAAATGGGTCAATGGCACGCAGATCAAACCGTACATCAAAATGTATTACCTGCCCGCCGATATTGATTGGAATAATCCGCCTGACATGCGCGTTAAGGTGGAAGGGGATACCTTTACCGCCTACATGGATGGACAACAAGTACTGCAAGGCAAAGATAAAACATACACCGAAGGCAGCGCAGGTGTTTTTGCAAATGCAGGTACGCAATTGAATTTCTCTAATTTTTTGGCTGGGTCATTAAACTGTGAAGAGGCGCAATAATGGCTTTTGAAGAATCCCCCTCGATGGATTTGTACAAAGATGGAATGCCTGCCCATCTTCCCGACCCGTCTCATAAAAAGCGGCTGATCTGGATTGCAATTGTTGGGCTGACCGTGTTAAGTCTATTGCTGGCTTTTTTTAGCATGGCGCAAGACGGTACGCTTGCCACTTTGGCAGGAACAGGTACGGTCACAGGGATAGTCTATGATGATTTGGGGCAGCCTGTTATAGCGGATATTTTTGTGTTTGGCGCAGATGTCTCGGCTCAATCTGACCAGATGGGTCGCTTCAAGTTGAGCGGCGTACCCTCTGGTCAGCAGGTTTTGGTCGTAGCGTATCGAAACGTGGGGCGCGAATATGCGGTGAACATTTCTGCGGGACAAATGGTGGATATGGGCGAAGCACGTTTTCAAACGGATGATTTTCTGAATGGCTGGAGTCAGTAGGTTGCAGGCGCGTCATGCTATCAGTTTTACATTTGATATCTTGCCGAACATAAGAAACAAGAAGCACATTCTTTCGTAAAAATTAAAAGGGGCATTTCAAACAATCCAAAAGAAAGTCGTGTTTCGTAATTCCAGTTGAAGGTTTACGAAACACGACTTTCTTTTTGTTTCAATATTTTAATTCAATGCGATCAAAGCAAGATCAGTTCTCAACTCACCGCTTTTTTCACGAGCGCGATGATCTGCGCCTCTTCGGCGGCGGTCAACTTGATCAACGCAAATGAGGTAGCCCACATATTGCCATCGTCAAGTTTTGCGTCGGGTTGAAAGCCGAAGGTTGCATATCTCACATTGAACTTACCCGCAGCCTGAAAGAAACAAATGACCTTGCCATCTGCATTGGCGTAGGCAGGCATTCCGTACCAGGTTTTCGGCATGAGACTGGGCGCGCTGGCTGTGACGATCTCATGCAGCCGCATCCCCAGCGAGCGGTCTGGTTCTTTCATCGCGCCAATTGCCGCAAGGATGGCTTTTTCACCTTCCGATCTGTCCTTGCCTGCGCGTGCTTCCGCTTTCATCTCCTGGGCGCGCGCTTTCATCGCGGCTTTTTCTTCGACGGTAAATCCCTTGCTATTTTGTGTTTCTTTCTTTGTGTTCATGAGAACCTCCTGATTAACTGTTGTATGCCTTTTGCAAATCGGCGACAATAATCTTCTGCATTTTCAACATGGCGTCCATCACCCGTTGGGATTTCTCAGGGTCGGGGTCGCCCATTAACTCGGTCAACTGCTTCGGGACAATCTGCCACGAGAGACCATATTTATCCTTAAGCCAGCCGCACATGGATTCTTCGCCGCCGTCTGCGGTCAGGGCGTCCCAAAAATAATCCACCTCGGCTTGATCCTCGCAATTGACATACATCGAAACCGCTTCGTTGAATTTGAATTGCGGACCTGCATTCAAACCCATGAACTCCTGTCCGTCCAATTCAAACGAAACGGTGAAGGCTTTGCCATCCGCTCCGCGTGAGATGTCTTTGACCTTTGAATTCTTGAAAAGCGATACGTAAAAATTCATCGCCTCTTCGGCTTGGGTCTCGAACCATAAAAATGGGGTAATCTTCTTCATACCAGCGCTCCTTAACTCTAAAATACGACAAACCTTATCTTATTCTAGAACTTATGTTCGATTTTGTCAACGTAAAAAAATCCGCCTATCCCAACAGACGGATTTTAGTGGTGAGTTATCCTTTGAAGCGCGGATACGACCCCAGCACCCGCAGCATCACCGCATATTCCCCCAAATGGTCAAGCGCGCGCCTGGCGGTTTCATCATTTTGCGACCCAATGAAGTCAATGTAAAAAAGGTATTCCCACGGACTTCCCTGCAACGGACGGGATTCGATCTTCGTCAGGTCGAGGTCACGCAGGGCAAAAACGCTCAGGGCTTTGAACAACGCGCCGGGCACATTTTTGAGTGTGAATACGATGGAAGTCTTCGCTTCGCCCGCCGGGATGGTTGATTCTCGTTGGACGGAGAGGAAACGCGTATAGTTTTCCGGGTTATCTTCAATGCCTTCTTCCAAAATTTGCATTCCATAAATTTCAGCCGCACGCTTGGATGCAATCGCCGCCACATCCAACACGCCCGATTCTTTGAGCATTTTTACACTGCCCGCCGTATCGTACACCTGCTCGGCTTTGATTCCAAGACTGCGTAAATAGCCCGCGCACTGCCCCAGCGCCTGCGGATGGCTAATGGCTTTTTTGATGTCTTCCTTTTTTGCGCCAGGCATGGCAATTAGGCAATGCTGCACGCGCAGAAAATATTCACCCACAATGTGCAGGTCGTGCCGCAAAAGCAAATCATAATTTTGGTGAATGCTGCCCGCCAGCGAATTTTCAATGGGAGCCAGCGCCGCGTCGCTTTTGCCAGATACGACAGAATCGAACATCACATCGAATGATTCACACGGGAGGGTTTCAACCTGTCCAAAATAATTAAAAACGGCTTGCTCGCTATACGCACCGGCTTCGCCTTGAAATGCTATTTTCATAATTCTCCTAGTTCTGATCGAAGGTCAAAAGTCGAAAATCATCCGACCTTTGACCTTCGACTTTTGACTATTGTTTTTCTGCCCACTCAACAATTTTTCGAAATCCCGCTTCCACATCCTCGTCCGAAGCTGCGATAGTCATGCGGATGAATCCCTCACCCTCTGAGCCAAAAGCCGAGCCGGGGACAAGTCCCACGCCCACTTCGTCCAAAATCTTTTCGCACATTTCAACGGAAGACATTTTCAAAGCGCGCAGGTCAAGGAAGAAATAAAACGCGCCCTGCGGCGGAATCACTTTTACTTTATCGCTTTCCAATTCATGCGACAAACGAAAAACCAAATCACGGCGGCGGCTGTACGCGGCACGCATGTTTGCAGTGACATCTTGAATCGCGGGGTCGGTCAATGCGAAGGCGGCGGCTTTCTGAATGAAGGGCGCAACGCAGGTGATTGAATTTTGTCCCGCCTTCAAAGCGTTCTCGATCACATACGCAGGCGCGGCGAGATAGCCAACCCGCCAGCCTGTCATGGCGTAGGATTTTGAAAGGCTGTTGACCAACAGGGTTCTCTCCTTCGCGCCTTCAATTGCCGCCGCTGAGGTGGGGCGTTCTTCATAATATAAACTTCCGTACACTTCATCGCTGACGATCCACAAATTATGCTGTGCGGCGAAGTCCTGCAATTTCTGCAAATACTGGCGGGTGGGATACGCGCCCGTGGGATTAGATGGATAGTTCAAGACGATGACGCGTGTTTTTGGGGTTAATGCTTTTTCCCAGGATTCGAAAAACGGGATGAATCCATTTTCAGCGGGAGCAGGGACGCGGATCACATTTCCCCTGAGCATGATCGCCATATTTGAGTGGGTTGCCCACGACGGGTCTGGGACTAAAACATCATCGCCAGGATTCAAGACCGACTGCATGGCAAGATAATAAGCGTGGATGCCGCCATGCGTGATCAAAATTTCGGTGGCGGGGTCGTAGGGAATGCCCTCGTCACGAATCAGCTTGGATGCCACAGCAGCTCTCAGGTCAGGATAGCCGCGAGAGGGGCCGTAATGAGTCAGCCCGTCTTGCATCGCTTTAAAGGCGACATCCAATACGGATGGCGGAGTTCCAAAATCGGGGTCGCCCACCTGCAAGCCGACGATGTTTTGTCCGCTGGCTTTGAGCGCAAGAATACGGTCTGCCATGGCAACGGTGGCAGATTGGCGAATGAGGTCGAACTGTGTGTTGATATTTGGCATAGCGATTTTCCAATTCAAGATGGAGATTGCTTCGGGCAAAAACATGTTCGTGCAATGACTTGTTGGAGTGTATCAAATAAACAAAAATCCCGTCAACTGATTGACGGGATGGAAATCTTTTACAGATGTGTCACTCGGCAAATGGCTGCACCGGGTCTGGCGCTTCGATTTTTTTCTCGACCGGCAGGAGGAATGTAAAAATACTGCCCATGTCTTCGGCGCTTTCAGCCCAAATGCGCCCGCCGTGCATTTCGATCATTACCTTGGCAACGGAAAGCCCAAGCCCCATGCCGCCATGTTTGCGTGTGAGATGAGATTCGACTTGATAAAAACGTTCAAAAACATGCACCAAATCTTTGGCAGGGATTCCCACGCCGTCATCTTCGACAACCACTTTCACAAAGTTAGAGTCGAGACCGCCGCGAAGTGTGACGTGTCCGCCGTAGTTGCTAAAGGTGAGCGCATTTTTCACCAAATTGCTCATCACAATCGCGATCTTGCTTCCATCGGCATCAACCAGCAGGTCCTGATTATGTTCGATCTCCACGTTGAGGATGACGCCTTTTTGCACAGCCATGTCACGGAATGAAGCAGAAACATCTTCGATAATGCGTGCGACAGAAACCTTGCGTGAGCGAAGACTTGCCCCGCCCGTCTGATAGTTATCAACAGTTGAGAGGCTTTCGATGATTTCCTTCAACCTGGACGCACTGCGGATTATGGCATCGACCTGTTCCTGATATTCATTGCCGACCAGTTCGCGCAAAAAAGTGGAATGACCGAGGATCAGCCCAAGCGGCGTGCGGAGTTCATGAGAAGTGATGGCGATAAATTCATTTTTCAACCGGTCAAGGTCGCGCGCTTCAGCTTGAGATGAAAGCACATTTCCTTCAAGCATATCGTTTTGCAGAGCGGTCATGGCAAGCGAAGCGAGGGTCTCAAGGATAAATATATCCTCTTCGGTATATTGGACGCCGCCAGCTTTATTGAATACTTCAAATACGCCCATGGGTCTGCCGTGTAATATGAGAGGCACCCCCAAAAGAGAACGCGTAGTAAAACTGGCCAGATCATCAATTTTTCCGTAGTGACGGGGGTCACTTTTTGCATCGTCAATCACAAGCGGTTTGACATGCAAAAATATCCACCCGGCTGCGCTTGCGTTTAACGGAATTTTGGCTGAACTGATCGCCTCACGATGAAACCACGGCACATATTTAAAACGAAGCTCCTGTGAGGCTTCGTCATATTCCATTAAAGATGCGGTTTCGCTGTCGGTCAACTCGGTGGCGGCTGAGAGAACGGATTGCAGGTACGTCTCAATGTCAACCATCGTGCTGAGATTGCGGGTTACTTCCAAAAGACGCGTAAGGAGTTTCGTTTGATCTAGTGCCATATTTTGCCTATAGTAAGATTATACTTCACTGGACTATCTGAAATAAAAGAGAAATAGGTCACAAGGAAATTGCAATTTAAATAATAAAGGAGAAAAATTTCATGGCAAGTAACAAAGTTCGTGTCGCAATTATCGGTGTGGGAAATTGCGCTTCATCGCTGGTACAAGGTGTCCAGTTCTACAAAAACGCAAAAATAGACGAAGCCATCCCCGGCATCATGCATACTCAACTTGGCGATTACCACGTCGGCGATATTGAGTTCACCATGGGCATCGACATCAATATCACCAAAGTTGGCAAGGACCTTTCTGAAGCCATTTTTGCCGAGCCAAATAACACCTTCAAATTCTCAGATGTTCCCAACCTAAATGTACCAGTCGTACGCGGTATGACCCATGACGGACTGGGTAAATATTTGAGCGAAGTCATCACAAAAGCGCCCGGCCCCACAGCAGATATTGTTAAAATGCTCAGAGATACAAAGACCGATGTGGTGATCAACTTCCTGCCCGTCGGCTCAGAGATGGCCACCAAATGGTACGTGGAGCAGGTCATCGAAGCAGGCTGCGCGTTCGTGAATGCGATTCCGGTCTTCATTGCATCTTCTGAATACTGGGGCAAACGCTTCCGCGATGCGGGTCTGCCCATTCTTGGCGACGACATTAAGAGTCAGGTCGGCGCAACCATTGTGCATCGTGTGCTCACCAGCCTGTTCGTGGATCGCGGCGTAAAAATTGACCGCACCTATCAACTCAACTTCGGCGGCAACACAGACTTCCTCAACATGCTTGAGCGCGACCGTCTTGAAAGCAAGAAAATTTCCAAGACCAACGCCGTGACCAGCATGGTGCCCTACGACATGGGCAAGGACAACGTCCACGTGGGACCAAGTGACCACGTCCCCTGGCTGACCGACCGCAAGTGGTGCTACATCCGCATGGAAGGCACAACCTTTGGCAACGTCCCTCTCAACATGGAGCTAAAACTCGAAGTATGGGACAGCCCCAACTCAGCCGGCGTAATGATCGACGCAGTCCGCTGTGCCAAGATCGCGCTCGATAGAAAACTCAGCGGGCCCATCGTGGGACCCTCCTCTTATTTCTTCAAGACCCCGCCCAAGCAATTCCGCGACGACATCTGCCGCGATAAAGTGGAAGAGTATATTTCGGGAAGAAGTAACGAGTAGAGCAGTAATTAAGTAAAAAGTGAGAAGTGAGACGTTTGCATTTTGCAGACGTCTCTTTTTTTCAGGTAGAATTCGATGCATGAAAAATAATTACGGATTAAGAAAAGCGCTTCGCATCCTAACCTTTAGCCTGGTTGCTGGACTCTTGGCAGCCTGCCAACCCGCAGCGGCTACCGCCGACCCAAATATCATAATGACCGCGGCCTTCGAGACGGCCTTTGCAGAGATCAGCAAACCAACCGAAACACCCGTACCAACCGAGACGCCCATCCCCACCGCCACCATTCCACGCACGCCGCCGGCATTGCCCGCAGCATACCAAACATCCCTGCTAAAAGTGGATGATATTCCGCGCACGTACGTGGCTGATAGCTGCCAGTATTTGCAAAACAAATGGAACCCAAACAACGCAGTACCTGGCACGGTGGTAATGACGGTTATGTTCCATGGCATTTTAAAAGACGCAACTGTATCAAATCCCAAAGACATTACAGTAAGCGATTTCAACAAATTAATGAATGATCTCCACGAATTAGGATTTCAAGCCATCAACATGCAACAAATGGCAGATTTTATGTATAACAACACAAAAATTCCGCAAAAATCTGTTTTACTTATTGTAGACGATCGTCATAACGCACAAAATTTCGACGAACACTTTCGCCCATATTATAATCAGTGGGGTTGGCCGGTTGTTAATGGATGGATAAGTGCATTTGGAGCTGCGGATAATGTGTTGGCAGGAAATGTAAACCTCTCAAATGAAGGTTGGGTTGATTATCAAGCGCACAGTGTTTTACATCAAACCCCAATTACCGATTCATCTCCAGATGAATTCATTACAGCAGAAATGCAAGGTTCGATTACAAATATACAAACCTATTTCAACAAGACGCCAATTGCATATATTTATTTTGGCGGGAATTTCTCAAAGCGTGCCGCAGAACTTGGTTTGCAATTTGGCTACAAACTTGGTTTCACCGTGAATCCACGCGGACCCGTCATGTACAACTGGGTTCCCCAAGCGGACACAATTAATCAATCCAACCCGTCTGCCCTTCCCGAAACCCCGGCAGGGAACCCGCTCATGACACTTCCACGTTATTGGAGTATCAACTCACGAGGCGAATTAGATAACGTGCGCGCCATCAGCGAACAAGCCGCACAATATGCCGAACAAAACAAAGCAATCGAACTTGAATATTACGATATCGTCTGCGCGCCCACGTACGGGTCCATCCCTGCCGCGCAGTAAATGAGTTGGAAGAAAGCACGTCCCGAAGGTTGATTTGAGCCAATTTGGCTGTCTTCAAACCTTCGGGACGCGCTCAAAATTCGTTTACAATAAACCTATGAAACCGCAAGTAGACTCAAATAAGAATATTCTTTACCGCTTAACGACCATTCTTGTGATCATTTTTATTCTGATCTCCTGTGAACCATTCACCACAACCGCGCCTGAGACACCTCCCGACCCGGGGAGCGAACTCACACAAACCGCAAAATCCTCCTCACTGGCTGTCTTTCAATCCAAACGCTTAAATCCACTGGACACCCCGCACACCTACATCCAGGACTCGTGCTTGTATTTAATCAACAGGTGGAATCGATTAAACGCCAAGCCCGGGACAGTCGTCATGATCGTCATGTTCAACGAGGATATTCTCTACAATTTTGACAGTATCATGAATCAACTTCATGCTCAGGGTTTTAAAGCGATCAACACACAACAATTTTTGACATTCATGGAACGCAACGGCAAGATTCCCTCACGTTCAGTTTTAATCATTCAAGACAACAGTCATTCAGCAAACGAGCTTAAGCGATTC
Organism: Candidatus Brevifilum fermentans; assembly: GCA_945877125.1. Lineage (GTDB taxonomy): Bacteria > Chloroflexota > Anaerolineae > Anaerolineales > Villigracilaceae > Villigracilis. The sequence continues at coordinate 53,102 of CAMCQT010000003.1, forward strand.
AAAGATTATTGGGATCTGTGGAAATGGCCCGTGGTCAATGGTTGGGTTAGCGAACCCGACACCCCTGAATCGTTGTGGCTGGAAAATATCACACTGGAAAACGAAGGCTGGGTCGATCATCAGGCACAAGGCTTAATCCCTGGAACAGTCTTATCAGATGACTCATCCAAGACCGTCATCTCGCGCGAACTCAAAGGGTCGATCACTGCGTTTGCAAATCACTTTGCGAAAAACCCCATCGCGGTCATCTGGCCGGGCGGCGGATTTGGTCAGCGGCCAGCGGAAGCGGCGCGCATATTAGGCTATCAGCTTGGTTTCACATCCAACGCACGCGGACCTGTCATGTATAACTGGGTTCCGCTCGCCGACGAGATTGACCCTGCGCGCCCGACATATATCCCCGAAGGATATATCCATGACCCATTGATGACACTTCCGCGGTACTCGCAAGATCAAGTGTTGGATGCGATTGACCAGGTACGTCTCACAGGCAATGAAGCAGCGGAATTTGCAAAAAGCAATAAAGCAGCAGAATTTGAATATTACGACACCGTCTGCCAGCCCATTTACGGGCGGATGCCAACGCCTTAATAAATTATTTTTCGGAGGAACCCCATGACAGACTGTATTTTTTGCAAGATCATCTCAGGTGAGATTCCCAGCACCAACGTGTTTCGAGACGAGCAAGTGACCGCCTTCCGCGACCTTAACCCCGCCGCGCCAACTCACATCCTAATCGTGCCGAACAAGCACATTGATTCGGTCAACACGCTCACCGATGGCGACGAACCATTAATCGGGCATCTCTTCACCACAGCAAAACAAATTGCCGCGCAAGAGGGAATTGCCGAAGGCGGATACCGACTTATCATCAACACCAACGCAGACGCGGGGCAGACCGTTTTCCACATCCACCTGCATCTTTTGGGCGGTGCGCCTTTGAAATATCCAATGGGTTAAATACAAAGCGACCAGCAGAAAATGACTGGTCGTTTTTTTATTGCAACAATTCTCATTATGGCAATGTCACTGCGAGGAACGAAGCAGCCTCCTTGCTAATGGAAAGATTGCTTCGGGAAGAACGCCCTCGCAATGACATATTGAGATTTTCTGTTTTTATTGACTTATGGAAAAATATAATTTATAACCCGCGCCAATCTCATCACTGAAAACTGATTACTGATTACTGAAAACTGGAGCCCTCCATGCCCGAACGAGAAATCTACCTGCTTTCCCCGCGTGCCCTCAGCCCCGAAACCATCGCGGTTGCCTTTGCAAAAACATCGCGCGCGCCAGAATCCTTTCGCGAGATCGCCGCGGAATTAAGCGACGAACAGTCTGCAAAATTCCATGAAAAATGGGTCGTGGGCTACGGTCACGCCTCGGTTGCCGAACATGCGGTTTTGCATTTCGCTTTCGAGAACGTCTCGCGCATCGCCATCGAAACGATTGAAAGCAGCCGCCTCGCATCCTACACCGAAAAATCCACGCGCTACCAAAAATGGGGACAAGCGGATTTTACGATTCCGCCCGAACTGGACGGACATCCCCTGCGCGATGAGTTTATTGAAACTGTGCGCTTCCTTTTCTCAACCTATGCTGAGTCGCTCGACCCTTTGAAGAATCTCATCCTCAGCCGCTCACCGCGCCGCGATAATGAAAACGACGAAGCCTACGACCGCCGAATCCGCTCGCAGTACGTGGATCGCTGCCGATTCATCCTGCCAGCCGCCGCCAATGCCAATGTGGGCATGACCGCCAACGCGCGCGTGATCGAAATGATCATCCGCAAAATGCTCTCTCACCCGCTCGCCGAAGTAAGACAGATCGGCGAAAAGATGAAGGAAGTTGCAAAAGCCGAAACGCCCACACTGGTCAAATACGCGGATGCTGTGCCGTATGTGGTGGAGACGGTCAAGGAAATTTCCCTCACCCCAACCCCTCTCCCTGAGGGAGAGGGGCAAGGGGTGAGGGAAGATTGGTGTTCCTTAATTGACTACGACAAGGACGGCGAAAAGAAAATACTTGCCGCGGCTTTGTATCGGTTCAACGAGATGCCTTTTGCAGATGCGCTGGCTTATGTCAAATCGTTGAAGAAAAAAGAACGCGCCAAATTGGCTGAGACATTGCTCAAGCGCCTCGGTAAATTTGATACGCCCCTGCGCGAGTTGGAATATTCGACATACACCTTTGATATTGTCATGGATCAGGGCGCGTATGCTGAGTTCAAACGTCACCGCATGATGACACAGACTCCGCAGCGACTGACGACTCGGCTTGGATACGCGATTCCGCTGCTCGTAACAGAAGCAGGCTTCGGGTTAAAGTATGAGGCGGCAATGGAATCCGCGATGAAGATGTATGAAAAGTTGGTGGAGTTCGATCCAAACGTCGCGCAATATATTGTCCCCAATGGATTTAATCGGCGGGTGCTGGCTCAATTCAATTTACGTGAAGCATTCGCGTTCTGCCAATTACGCACCGCACCCAACGCGCATTTCTCGATCAGAAGAGTTGCACAGAAGATGTACGAGGAAATGGCGCGCGTGCATCCGCTGTTGACGAAGTACATGAAGTTGCACGATGAAACCTGGCAGGGCGTGGAGGAAAATTATTTTACGCAGGTGTAAAATAAAAAACCTCCGAGGTCTTAAAGACCTCGGAGGTTTTCTTTTAGATTATTCTTCTTCTTTCTTCACCCCAAAGATCACATCAATTCTTTCCATCATTTCAGGCGTAATGTTGTCCACCACTTCGGCGGCTTTCATGTTTTCATGCACCTGTTCCAGGCGGCTTGCGCCCGTGATGACCGTGCTGACAAATGGATTCTTCAAGCACCAGGCAATCGCCAACTGCGGAAGTGTGCAGCCGAGTTCTTTTGCAATGGGCTCCAATGCGGCAACCTTGGCGAGTTTCTGCTCATCGGTCAGCAGATTGTTCAACCATTCATAGCCCTTGAGCGCACCACGACTGTCTGCGGGAATGCCACCCTGATATTTGCCCGTCAGCAAGCCAGAAGCCAGCGGACTCCAAATGGTGGTGCCGTATCCATAGTCCTTGTAGAAGCGGACATAATCACCATTCATTCGTCCCTGTTCGAACAGGTTGTACTGCGGCTGTTCGACAACAGGCTTGTGCAGATGATGCCGCTCTGCAATTTGAATCGCTTCGGTGATTTCAGAAGCCGCCCACTCTGAAGTTCCCCAATACAAAGCCTGCCCCCATTCGATAATATTGTGCATGGCCCAAACAGTTTCTTCGATGGGCGTGGTTCGGTCGGGACGATGGCAGTAGATCAAATCTACATAATCGAGTTGCAGACGTTCGAGTGAACCCGCAATACCTTCAATTAGATATTTGCGGTTGAGCGTATTTTTTAGATTCACGCCCTCCGTGATGCCCCAGTAAAGTTTGGTGGAGATCAAATAACTGCCGCGATTCCACTTCAATTCCTTGAGCGCCTCACCCATCACCGTTTCTGATTTTCCGTTTGCATACACTTCCGCGTTGTCAAAAAAGTTCACGCCTGCATCGTACGCCGCAGCCATCATGTTCACTGCTGAATTCACGCCCACTTGATTATGAAAGGTGACCCACGAACCGAACGAAAGTTCGCTGACTTGAATGCCAGTCTTACCGAGATGACGATACTTCATTGTTTCCTCCAAAGATTTTTGTTTTATTCTGGAGTCGGACAGCTTGCTGTCCAAACCTATACAACAGCAAGCTGTTGTACTCCAGAATCATGACCTACTGATTATAATCACCGAATGCGTAATTTTTTATTTTCTTTCATTTTTCTAATAACAGCCTGCACGCCCACATCCGCGCCGGCACAAAACACAGCCAATAATTCACTTGAGCCCTATCTGACCGCCACGCCCAGCCTGACGCCCACGCCGAATGTGCTGGTCATTTTTGAAACGCCAATTCCCACCGCCACGCCTTTTGTCTACACCATAAAATCAGGCGATACTTTCAGTGAACTTGCCGAGCAGTTCAAAATTTCACAGGATGAATTAAGAGCGGCGAACCCAGATGTCTCACCGAACAGCATGTCGGTTGGGGCGACTTTGCTCATCCCAGATAGTTCCGCGCCCCTCGCCGCCGCGGCAACGCTCACGCCCGTGCCTGCTCCAGTTACCCAGGCAGTTTGCCACCCGACAGCAGATGGCGGCTTGTGGTGTTTCGCGTTGATCCAAAACAACACGCCCGATATTCTCGAAAATATCTCAGCGCAGATCACCCTGCTGGATGAAAACAATAACGCGCTCGCAAGCCAAATCGCATTCACGCCCTTGGATATGATTCCTCCCAACGCATCTTTGCCTGTTTATGTTTTTTTTTCAAATACACCTGCAAGCGCAAATGTGCAGGTTCAAATATTGAGTGCGATTCAATCCAATGCTTCGCGCTATCTGCCTGCAACACTAAACAACATCGTCACTCAAATTGATTGGAACGGACTCACCGCCCAAGTCAGCGGACAGATTCACCTGCCCGCTGAATCAACAGCCGCAACCCAGGTTTGGGTCGCGGCTGTTGCGTATGATAAAGATGGGCGCGTGGTCGGAGTGAAACGCTGGGAAGGCGGAGCGATTCAGCCCGGGGGAAGCATCCCTTTCAGCTTTTTAGTCTCCAGTCTCGGGTCGGCGATTGATGCGGTGGAGGTTCTAGTCGAAGCAAAATAATTCGAAAGGATGAGGGATGAAAAGGTCAAGGATGAAAGATGAAGGATGAAAGATGAAAAATAATCCCGAAGTGATGGCTTAATTTGAAAAATCCATACCACCCCTTCGGGGTGGCATTCATCCCTCATCCTTTATCCTTCATCCTTAGATATTATTTCCCTTCCAGCCACATATATCTTTCAAGCGGAACAGTGATCGGCGTAAATTCAAAGCCCTTGACGTAGGGCTGAACCAGTTGATAGGAAAGCGAGTGCGTCGTGAACAACACGGGGGCATCGTTCACGATCATCTGCTCGGCTTGCTGATACATGGCGATGCGCTTGGTTACATCCTGTTCCACGCGGGCTTGTTCGAGGAGTGTGTCCAACTGAGGGTTTGAGTAGCCGCCTTGATTTTGATTTGAGCCGCTGTGGAAAAGAACGTCGGCAAAGTTTTCGGGGTCGGGGTAATCGGCGCACCAACCGCCGCTGAAAATTTGCCCGTGGTTGCCTGAATAAATTTGCTCATAATAATAGTTATATTCAATATTCTCGATCTTGAGTTTTACCCCAAGATTCTGCTCCCACATTTCAGCCATCGCAGCAACATCTGAACTGACGTAACTGCCGATGCCCATGTTTGTGTAAACGATGGGCGGCAGTCCTTCGGCTCCGCCGTATTTGGATTGCTTGAGCAATTCACGCGCCTGAGCGGGGTCGTAAGGCAAGCCTTGAAGCTGGTAATTAAAGCCAGGCACCCCAGGCGGGAACGGACCCACGGCGGGCAAAGCCTGTCCACGCAGGACAACATCAATGTAGCGCTGTCGGTCGAACGCCATCGAAAATGCCTTGCGGACATTGGCATCGTCGAAGGGCGGCTGGGTGGTGTCGAACACAACGTAGCCGGTGCAAAGGTCAACGCCGGTCACGAGTTGGCTGTGCAGCGGTTCTTCGGGATCGAGCATACGATCCACGTCACCAAGCCCCACGCCCGCCACATCCACATCACCTGTTTCAAACAGGCGCAAGTCATCGCCTGCAAAAAGTTTCACAACAACATACGGAATGGAAGGCGCTCCCAAATAAAAATCCTGATTCGCTTCATACGTAATATATTCATTCGAGCGCCATTCGGTCAGCCGATAGGGTCCCGTTCCGTTCGGTTTGCGAACCCACTCTTCGCCCGTCTCCACGTTGGTTTTATCCACCACAAAAGCAGTCGGGAAAGTAAGTTTCAAAAGGAAGTAAGGCTTGGGCGCATCAATCGTCACTTGCAAAGTTAGGTCATTGATGACTTTTAATCCGCTGATGTGATCTGCCTGCCCCGCGACCATTTGACGCACGCCCACAATATCCCCGAGATAAGTCAGCACCGTATCTGACGCAAGCTGGGGGCTGGCGGCCCGTTCCCAGGAATAGACGACATCCTTGGCAGTGACAAACCGCCCGTCGTGGAAGCGGGCATTCTCGCGCAAGTAAAAAGTGTAGACCGTGCCATCGCCGCTGACATCCCAGGTTTCGGCAAGATCGGGCGTGAGATTCAAACGCGGGTCGAAGGAGACCAATCCGCTGAAGACCAGTTTATTGCCTGCGCTGTAGGTCGTGGCGGGGTCATAATCTCGCAAGTTGGTCGATTCTCCGCCGTTGTAGACAATTGCCTGATCGAAGGGAACATCAATTTGCAAGGCAGATGCTTTTTTCGCGCTGGTGGAAAGGATGAGGGAAAATATCAGCGTGAGAATGATAAAGAAAGTTCTTAACCACAAAGGAGACGAAGGGACACAAAGGGGAAAAGCAAAAAAAATATCCTTCGTGACCCTTTGTGACCCTTTGTGGTTGAAAAAAAGCTTTTTGAAAATACTATTCATGTTTGCCTGCCTTTTGATTTTGCGAGCGGACGACCAATCCCAGTATCACCACGCCAACGATAATCAACATCACCAGACAGATGCAGACCAGTGCAATGGTCAATACGATAAATGGTGTGCTGGATGTCGCTGGCTCTGCGTTCGTGAATGAAGATGTGGGAATGGCGTACGGCGTGGGAGTCACAGCCAGCGGCGAGCCTGAGACGGGCACGTAGGTCGGGACAAATGTTGGGGTTGGCTGCGATGTCGGTTGAGCAGAAACAGCCCGAGGCGCCGCCCCGACCGATTGTCTCCAGGCGTCTTCGAGTCCATCTGTGTCAAATCCATAGACTTCGAGCAGGGCATCGTCAATTGGCTTTGCATCCCGCAGAGCAACGAGTAATTCGGTTAGTTTTTCCTGCCCGTAGGTTTCAATTAGAAAACTGACAATGCTTTGAGACTGGCTGTAGGAAAGATTGGCTTTGTCGGGGAGTTCGGAAAAGCCGCCATTCAACGAGCGGACAGTTAACACGGTGTCGCTGCTGATCGCTTCGTCGAGTTGAGCTTGCGCGTTCGAATCCAGTTCGCCTTCGCTGAACATGGCGAGACCTTCATTCAACCACGTCGGCACAGTGCCGATGCAGGAGAATGTGAAATGCCCGATCAGAATGTGGGTCAACTCGTGAATGACGGTATTTTGATCCCACGTGGAATCAGAAGCCGAAATGCCCATGATAAAAATGTTGTGTTCAGGAAAAGCCATGCCGCCTGTCCACGAGGGTTCGTAGAGAATGGCATCTTTCATATCGTCGTAATTTGGATAGACATAAAGATCGATGGGCGCATCTGTACCCAGCCCTGCCTGTTCCTTGTTTCGGCGCAGACCTTCAACGCCAGCGTTTAACATGGTTTGTGCGAAGGCTTGATCTTTTCCATACCAGTGCAGGCGCAAGTCGCCGCTGGTGATGGTTTGCCAATCGTGGACATCATCAAGCCATGTGGCGGTTTGAACTTCACTTGCGAACTGCGTGCCTGTTTCATCGGTGTAAATCCAGCGCCACCAAATCTGTGTACCAGGCGGAAGCGATCCGCTTTGACGCATGTCCCATGTCCACTCGGCTTGAACCGTTTCGCCAGGCGTGATCTGTGGATAGGCCTTTGCGACCACATCTCCGCAAGTTAGTTGTTCATTGCCGTATTCCAAAGTCACCGAGATGATATTGGATTCAGCGTTCAAAGTGGCTGAGAATGTGGCGGTTTCGGGGAATGAAAACGTAACCTGGTCATCGGTCACATTTGTGTGGGCGGCGGCAAAAGCGGGCTGGGCAGGTGTGACAAGCAGTCCAAACAGTAAAAAAAATGAGATTATTTTTGTTCGCATAAAGGGTCTCTCCTCGTCTAATTCTGCATAATATATCATCAAATAAAATTATCATAAATCAATCAGACAAAAAGGGGGGATTTTAGTGACATCCATCCACCCCCGAAACTAAGGGACATTTAATCTCGCCATGTAAAATGGATATAGATTGTTACATTTCGCACATTTTAATCTGGGCAGCGACCTGACCGTATCAGGTCTTACTAATCTTTTTGGAGGCATCTATGCAACGTTCTAAATTCTTTCTTGGCGGCGCGCTAATTTTGGCAGCAGTCGTCTATCTCATTTTTTCATCCACACAGGCAAGCGCTCAATACTTCATGACCGTGGATGAAGTAAAAGCCGAAGGCTCTTCTGTCGTTGGCAAGAGTCTGCGCCTCTCTGGCGCCGTACTCGGTGACACAATTCAATACGATTCCGACACCCTCACCCTCACCTTTGATGTGGCTCATGTCTCCGGCGATAATGCCGAGATCGAAGAGCAAGGCGGACTGGCTGAGGTGCTATATCAAGCCGTGAGCGACCCCACCCGCCAGCGTGTCAGTGTCAGCTATGTTGGCGTCAAACCAGATCTGCTCCGCGGCGAAGCACAAGCCATCATGACCGGTAAACTCGGCGATGACGGCGTTTTCTACGCTGACGAATTATTGCTCAAATGCCCCACCAAATACGAAGAAGCGGTTCCCGAACAAGCCGCGACAAACTAAAAAAATAGATAGTCCCCGGTCAATTCACTCGGCTGGGTAAATAAAAGATATGAATTTGAGACACAGAAACACGGAGAAGTGAAAAGACTCCGTGCTTCTGTGTCTCAGTGGCGAAATTCTTCTGCTTTTATGCAGGAATTTAATTGATAAGATACTAAACAAGGATAATCCTATGTTCGCAGAATTTGGATACGGTATTTTAGTGGTAAGTTTTCTCGTCGCAATTTACAGCGTATTTGCGGCGGTCTATGGCGCGACAAACAAATCTGCCGCCATGGTGGAAAGCGCGCGCCGCTCAATGTTGCTCGTTTTCCCGCTGCTCTCTCTTTCAGCGGCAGCCTTGATTTATTTACTGGTCAACAATCATTTTGAAGTTGCCTTCGTTTACGAAGTGACCAGCCGCAGTATGCCCACCTATCTCAAAGTGACCGCATGGTGGGGCGGACAAGCCGGCTCGCTTATGTTCTGGTCCTGGCTTCTGGCCGCTTTCACCTCCGCAGTCACCATCCGCAAGTGGGATCGCGATATTGAATTCCTGCCATGGGTGATCGTGGTCAACGCCATCACGCTTATTTTCTTCCTCGGCATGGTGGTCTTTTACGAAAACCCATTCACGCGCTTTTGGCTGGTCGGCGGAAACGTAGAGCCGCACATGTTTGCCCCATTAAACGCGACTCTCTTTGCCGCTCCAGACGGAAATGGATTGAACCCGCTCCTGCGCCACCCGGGCATGGTCATCCATCCGCCGATGCTTTATCTTGGCTTTGTGTCTTACGTTATCCCGTACTCCTTCGCCATGGCTGCACTCATCACAGGCCGCACCGATGACCGCTGGATTCGCCTCACCCGCCGCTGGTCTTTGTGGGCCTGGCTCTTCCTCTCCTTTGGTCTCGTACTCGGCGGACGCTGGGCTTACGATGTTCTTGGCTGGGGCGGTTACTGGGGCTGGGACCCCGTTGAAATTGCGGCGTTCATGCCCTGGCTGACAGGCACTGCCTTTTTACATTCGGTGATGATCCAGGAAAAGCGCGGTCTGTTCAAACACTGGAACATGATCCTCGTCATTCTCACGTATTCACTGGTGGTATTTGGCACCTTCCTCACGCGCTCTGGCGTACTTTCATCTGTCCATGCTTTTGCAAACAGCCCAATCGGTCCATTCTTTATGGCATTCGTATCGCTCACGCTGGTGGTTTCGATTGCCCTGGTGATCTGGCGCTGGCCTATTTTGCGCGGCGAAACTGAGATGAAGTCCATGCTCTCGCGCGAAGCCTTGTTCCTGCTTAATAACCTGCTCTTCATGAGCGTGCTGGTGATCTGTTTCTGGGGCGTCATCTTCCCGCTGGTTTCAGAATTATTCACCGGACAAAAAGTGACCGTCGGCCCGCCCTTCTATGAGCGTGCCACTGCGCCGATCTTCGCAGCCTTAATGTTCCTGATGGGCGTTGCTCCGCTTTCGGCATGGGGACATTCCACCGTGCAGACTCTCGGACGCGCCATGTGGAAATCTGCGGTTGCGGCGCTTATCATTACTGCAATTCTGTTTGTCACGTACACCCAGAACATCATTGCGCTGATCGGCTTCTTCCTCATCGCGCTCGTTCTTTTGGTCACTTTGCAGGAGTTCTGGCGCGCCGCACGCGCACGGCAGAGAGCGCAAGGCGAAAACTTCCTGACCTCGCTCTCACGCCTAATGGGACGCAACCGCCGCCGTTATGGCGGATACATCATCCACATCAGCATGATGTTGATGGCGATTGGCATTCTCGGCATCGAGATATTCCAAAAGGAAACTCAAGGCTCCCTGGCTCAAGGCGAGCAGTTGAACATCGGCGGTTACACCGTTGAATACCGTGAGCTGGCTTCATGGGATGACCAGGGCAAAGGCGTAAACTTTACCCGCGCCGTCGTTGATGTGTATGAAGATGGAATTTATCTCGGCGAACTCACTCCGCGCATTGATTATTACTTCGACTCCCAGCAGAATATGACCATCCCTGGCAACCGTTCCACTTTCAGAGATGATTTGTACATCCTGCTTGTAGATTGGCAGCCCGTATCGAGCATGGGCGCGACCTTCAAGATTTTCGTGAATCCGCTCGTCAACTGGCTGTGGATCGGCAGCCTGCTCTTCCTGATCGGCATTATCTTTGCGGCCTGGCCAGATAAAGACCCGGCAGAAGAACCGGTACGCGCTGCGCGAAGCGTGCGTCAAACCAACGCGGCAGACTGACAATAAAAAGGTCGAGGGTCAAAAGTCGAAAGTCATGAGACTTTCGACTTTTGACCCTCGACATCTCGGAGTTATCATGAAAAAATTTTTATACACCCTCATCTTCACAGTTTTACTAGGCTTTCTGTTTACGGGCGTTGCGCTCGCACAGGATAATACGCCGCCGACTGATGATGAAGTGAACGCGGTGGCGCATAAATTATATTGTCCCGTTTGCGAAAGTACGCCATTGGATGTTTGTCCCACCGAAGCCTGCCGCGATTGGCGCGAGTTGATCCGCACCATGCTGGCGGAAGGCAAAACAGAAAAAGAAATTATCCAACATTTTGAAGCTCAATATGGCGCGCGCGTGCTGGCTGAACCCCCCAAAGAAGGCTTCTACTGGTTGATCTATCTCCTGCCGCCAGCCGTTATTCTTGCGGGTGCGGTCATCCTCTTCCGCTCGCTCAAAGAGTGGACAAAACCCAAAGCCGCCGCACCCGTTTCGAGCGGGGCGCGAAGCGAATCTTCATCATCTGAAAAAGATGATTATGTGGCGCGTCTCGAAGCTGAATTGAAGAAACAGAAATAAATTATCCAGTTTATGTCATTGCGAGGAGGGCTTTTGTTCTTCCCGCCGAAGCAATCCCCTGTTATCAGGAGGCTGTTTCGGCAAAGAACAAAAGCGCCTCGCAGCGACATGTTTATACGGAGAATGTTATGACCGAAGAAACAACAGAAACAACAAATACAAAACGCGGTGTGCCAGTGACGACCCAGATTTTCATTTGGATTCTTCTGGTGGGGTTGTTGGCGCTGGTTGGGTTTGGCTTACGCCGTGCCCAAAACCCAATGGCAACCATTGGCAAACCTGTGCCCCAGTTTGACCTTGTTTATTATGAAGGCTACGAATACAACGGCAAGACAGAGATGAAACTCTCTGACCTGCAAGGCAAGATCGTTGTGATAAATATTTGGGCTTCGTGGTGCAAACCTTGCGAACAGGAAGCGCCCGATCTTGAAGAAGCATGGCAGCTTTACAAGGACAGCAGTGATGTGGTCTTCATCGGCGTGGATTATGTGGATACGCCCGCCGGCGCAAATGAATACCTGACGAAGTTCAACATTACCTTTCCCAATGCGCCTGATTTGAAATCAAATATTTCGAGCATTTTGAATCGTCAGATGGGCGTGCCTGAAACTTATTTTATTGACCGCGAAGGAATTTTGCGCCACATAAAAATTGGTCCATTTGCTTCAGTAAACGAAATTCAATCTGTGATTCAAAGCATCGAATAGGGCATTCAAAAAATGGAAATTAGCTCAATCTTTTTTATACTTGCAGTGGTTGTCATGACTGCCATGTATTTGTACGCGCCTTTCACAATGCGCGCGCGCCGTACCCGCGCAAACGAAACTCACGAAGTCTCTGCGCTCAAAGCAGAACGCGACCGCGTGATCAACTCTTTGCAGGAACTCGATTTCGACTTCAACCTCGGCAAAATTCCTGCGGGGGAATATCCAGAACAACGCGCATCGCTCCTGCAAAAAGGGGCGGATATTTTACGCAAGTTGGATGAACTTGCACCCGTTGCCTCGTCTGTGGTCAATGCCGAAGCGCGCATTGAAAAAGCCACCGCCGCCGGTCGTGCTGATGCAGGCGCAACGACCCCCATCCCTGCCGACAGCGATGATGATCTTGAATCGATGATCGCTGCGCGCCGCAAGGAACACAAAAGCAAATCTGCGGGATTTTGCCCGAAGTGCGGCAAGCCCGTTTTGGTAACTGATAAGTTTTGTCCTGCGTGTGGGAAGTCTCTAAATTAAGGATGAAAGATGAAGGATGAAGGATGAATTTCATACATTCTATATTCTGTATTCCGACCATCATTTGAGGAAATTCATGAAATTACGTCACACAATACTTCTGGCAATTATCGCGGCTTTTCTCGCCGCTTGTAACTTCACGCTCGCGGAAGATGTTACCCCTCCGCCAAATTATGTGCCGCCGACGCCGGTGCCAACCATGGGTCCGCTTTTTCCTGTAAGCGTGCCCAACGTTGAAAACGGCGCGGCGATTTATGTTGAGAAGTGCGAAGCCTGTCACGGAAAAACCGGCATGGGCGACGGTGTGCAAGGCAAGCAGTTGCCAGTTCCCGTTGCCGCGCTTGGGTTGCCCGCCATCGCACAAAAGGCTTTGCCCTCAGCCTGGTACACCACAGTTACACAAGGCAATATAGACCGCTTCATGCCGCCCTTCGCCAGCCTGAACGATCAGGAACGTTGGGATGTGGTTGCGTACGCGCTGAGCCTGCACACCACGCCCAAACAAATTGAAGAAGGCAAGGCTCTTTTTGAAGCCAACTGCGCCGACTGTGTCAAAGATTTCAGCAACTTAAAAATGATGTCTGCCCTTTCTGAGAATGACATCATCCAGATCGTCAAAGATGGCGCGGGCAATATCCCAGCTTTCGGAAGTAAATTGAAAGATGACGAAACTCTGGCAGTTGCGGCTTACATCCGCACGTTGACCTTTGCCTCGGCACCCGTCGCGGCGATAGATGTTCCTGCAACTGAAGCAGTGGTCAACGCTGATGCGGGAACTCCATCAGCGGAAGCAACACCGCTTGCCGAAGGCACTGCCCAAGCCGAAGCCACGCCAGAAGCGGCAGCCGTCGCGGGCGTGGGCAAAGTCAGCGGCTCCATCGAAAATCAAACTGGCATCGTTTTAGCCCCTGACCTCAAGGTTACATTATTTGTCTATGAACACAGCGGCGACATGAATGCGGGACCGCAAGAGATTCTCAAACTCGATGGCGTCGTTAATGCCGACGGAACATTCGTATTCGAGAATGTTGAAATTCCTGAAAGCCGCATCTTCGCCGCCGAAACGGTGGTAAACGATGTAACCTATAAATCGGAGTTTGCCGTGGTGAACGCCGGTGATACCGAATTGACCCTGCCGCCGATCAAACTATTCTCCACGTCTTCTGATTTTAGTAAATTGAGCGTTCAGCAGGCTCATATCTTTTTGGATGTAAAAGACGGCACTTTGCAGGTGATCGAATTCTTCAGCATCGTCAACCCCACAGATACTTCGATCCTGGTGCCCGTCACGGATAGTCAGATGGCGCTTGCCGAACTGCCTGCCAATATGACCAGCCTCGGCTTCGATGCTCAACAAGGCGAAGTGGCGCCCGTTCAAACCGCAGACGGATTTGCGCTGCCGCCTTCGGACAAAATGTATGGTGTCGCGGCAGGCTTTGAGATGGCTTACGACAAATCTGCAGAGATTGAAATTCCCTTCGCGCTGGGTATTCCATCCGGTTCTTTGCTGACGCCCGTGGGTGTCAAATTGGAAGGCGCTGGCTTTACCGATATGGGGCCAACAGACATGGGTTCTGGCACCATGTATCAGGTTTATGGATTTACCGAAATTAAGCCGGGCAGTGTTTTGAAGGTTAAACTTTCGGGTCAGCCTGACCAAACTCAAGCTCCCGCCGCAACTGGGACAGAGACCACCACCCCCAACAATAATCTGCTGATCGGCATCGGCGCGTTCGGTGTTGTGCTCATCCTGGCAGGCGGATGGATGTTCATGCGCGACCGCAACAAACGCGAAGAGGAATTGGATGAGGAAGACGACAATGAATTTGAAGATCCCGAATCCCTGATGGATGCCATCATCGCGCTCGACGACCTGCACCGCGCAGGCAAACTCTCAGACGAAGCCTATCAACAACGACGCAATGAATTGAAAGAAGCGTTGAAGAGAAAGAAATAACCATGTCATTGCGAGGGCGCACTTGCACTTTGCCCGAAGCAATCTACAACATAACAAGTAGATTGCTTCGTCGGGGAGAGCGCCCTCCTCGCAATGACAGATGGAAATCCAATGATTGAAGTCAAAAAACTCGTAAAACGCTTTGGACTAAAAAATATCCTGCGCGGCTTGAATTTTTCGGTTGAGCCAGGTGAATTCGTAGCCTTGCTCGGTCCGAACGGCGCAGGCAAGACAACTTTCCTGCGTATCCTCGCCACACTTTCGCGCCCTTCGATGGGACATGTAAAAGTTGCCGGTCATCACCTGCCGCACGAGGCGGCACAAGTCCGCGCTAAATTGGGCGTGGTCTCGCACATGCCTTTGCTCTATCCAGATTTAACGGCAGAGGAAAATCTGCGGTTCTACGCGCAGATGTACGGCATTACCAATTACCAACCCCGAATTACCGAAGTGCTGGAAATGGTCGGCTTGGAAAATCGCCGCAAGGATTTAGTCCGCACCTTCTCACGCGGAATGCAGCAACGACTCGCCATTGGGCGCGCCGTGATCCACGACCCCGAAGTGATGCTGTTCGATGAACCGTACACCGGCTTGGATCAGGATGCATCCGAAATGCTGGATGAAGTACTGCGTACCGTCGCCGCCGAGGGACGCACAGTGGTCATGACCTCGCACGATCTAGCCCGCGCCGAAAACCTGGCCACCCGCTTTGACATTCTTTCACGCGGAGTGATCGCAGCTTCTGCAACACAGGAAGACCTGCAAAACACAAACCTGCTCGCATTCTACAAACAGGCACTGGTAGATTAATTATGGATAAAAATAAAATTCAGAAGGACGAACTCATCCCTCGCGCAAAGCGTTCATCCTTGTCTTCCCGTCCTTCGCTTTTAAAAGCCACCTTTGCCATCGTACAAAAAGACCTCGCCGCCGAGTTTCGCTCGTTTGAACTGGTCTCAGCCATGCTGGTCTTTTCTCTTTTGGTCATCATCATCTTCAACTTCGCGCTGGAGTTGGATATCAAAGTCCGCCAGTCTGTCACCGCAGGCGTATTGTGGACGACCTTCGCCTTCGCCGGCACGCTCGGATTGAACCGTTCCATGTCCACTGAAAAAGACCGCGGATGTATGGATGGTCTGTTGCTCGCGCCCGTGGACCGCTCCGCCATTTATTTTGGCAAAGCCATCAGCAACCTGGCCTTCATGCTGATCGTGGAAACGATTGTCCTGCCGGTGTACAGCGTTTTGTACAACGTCAACCTCTTCCGCCTTGACCTGATCGGCATCATCCTGCTCGGCTCAATTGGATATGTGGCCGTCGGCACGCTGCTCTCAGCCATGTCTGTGCAAACCCGCACCCGCGAAGTATTGCTGCCAATCTTGTTGTTTCCCGTCGCCATCCCCGTTCTACTGGCCGCAGTCAAGGCCAGCAACGGCTTATTAACCGGCGCAGATTTTGCAGAAGTTCTCATCCCGCTTAATATCCTCATTGTGTACGATGTTGTCTTCATCGCCGTAGCTTTCATGGTATTTGACTTTGTTGTAGAAGAGTAATATGTCATTGCGAGGGCGTTCTTGTTCTTTGCCCGAAGCAATCTCCTTATGGGCGGGATTGCTTCGTCGGGAAGAGCATCCTCCTCGCAATGACATGAAAACTTGAAATCGTAAATCTTAATAGGAGTTCCCATGCAAACAAAACCAATCGCATTAAAAATACTTGATGTTGTCTCGATTATTCTATTGGCAATATCCACCTATCTCGCGCTCTTCTTCGCGCCCATGGAATTAGTGATGGGACAGGTTCAGCGCGTCTTTTATTTCCACATCGGCACCGCCTGGGTTGGACTGCTTGGCTTCGTCATCGCTGCCCTGACCGGCATCGTCTATCTCATCACCAAAGATATGAAATGGGATCGTTTTGGAGTCGCCGCCGTGGAAGTAAGCACGGTCTTCTTCTTCCTGACGATTGTGCTGGGTTCCATTTGGGCTCGCCCTGCCTGGAACACCTGGTGGACCTGGGACCCGCGCCTCACCACCGCCGCCGTCACCGAGCTGATCTACGTCGCCTACTTCATGCTCCGCCAGGGAATTGACGACCCCGAAAAGCGCGCACGCTTTGGCGCAGTCTACACCCTGCTCGGCGGCGTCAGCGCCCCGATCACCTTCATGGTCATTCGTCTGTTCCGCACCATTCACCCCGTCATCGTCGGCGCGGCGAATGCCAATCAGGAAAAAATGAGCATGACCGGCGATATGAAAATTGCGTTCTTCTTCGCCCTCTTTGCCTTCACCATCATCTTCATTGACCTGATCTGGCACCGCGTCCGCCTCGGCGGACTGGAAGACAAGGTCGAGCAACTTAAGCTCAAAGTCTCAATGTAACCCGTCCTACGCAAATATCCACACAAGGAGAACTTACTTAATGGAAATCACCCCCGACACCTCAAACTATATGATCGCAGGTTTTGCCGTCACATTTATTACCATGGGCATCTACATCGTTAGCTTATACCTCCGCAGCCGCAACCTCAAGCAGGATATCGAAACCCTCGAATCCATGCAAAACGAAAAGCCAAAATCAACCAAATAAAATGTTCAAAACAATAGAGTCCGCGTATAATTACGCGGACTCTATTTGATTAATTATGAGACACCACTGGGTACTCGGACTGCTCTCGATTATCATCGCCATTAATGGCACTGCGTTCACACGCGATACTTCGACTACGCTCCAAGCCGGACCTCAGCCTGCCTCTGCTTCCAATCCGCCACCTGGCCCCGACAGATTCACAGTCGTCACCGTGGAATACACCGCCTTCGAATGGCAACTGGCAACCTGGAAGGCACAAAAACCACTCTGCACCATCATCATTGACCACGAAGGCGCACCACTCCCCGGGGAAATCTACAGGGATTGCGGTGAAACAATCTACGACGACTGGATCGTGCAGGCCCCCTGCATGTCGAAAAACAAAAGAACCTGCGAGGGTTACTACGTCTTTCCATCTGACAGTTATTTGGAAGAAAAAGATGTCCCCCTGGAGCTTGAAGCCGCCAGCGCGTGGATCTCTCTCGAAGATTGCGAATCCGTCTTAAGTACATCCACCAATATATGCGAAAGTGAGCCAACGCTCGTCATTATGGGGCTGGAACCGTTGATGGATGAATCCATTATCCGCATTGAAGGGACTTACAATGGCGAACCCTTCGACTGTGATAATACCAACACATGCAAATTCCATATTCCTGAAACAGGTGCAGATGGTGTAACCGTTGAATTCTGGGCCTATTCCACGTATGGCGATAGCAGCATCATTTACAGCGCACAAATCCGCGTACAAAAAGTGGACGAAGGCGACCCCGATCAAATGTATTGGTATGTGGATGTACTCTCTTCGCAATGGAAGGGACAAAGCATCGCCACCTGCGCGGAATCATGGAATGTATTCCCCCCTGTTGGCGGCCCGCCTACGTGGCTCACCACCCCCAAGCAAAGCGAAGAACTCAGCAGTGATATTCCCTACACCTACCTCGCCACAAATTTGATCGCGCAAGGCGCAGTGGACGCAAGCTCCTGCACCGACGGCGGATTGGTGCCCGGCGGCGGAGTCAATCAGTGCGGGCTTGAGAAAGCGCGTCCCGCAGTCATCGCATGGCAAAATCAGTTTGATGAATTGATCTTAAGCACTGCACAGGAAACCGCAGTACCTGCACGATTGTTGAAAAATATTTTCGCGCGTGAAAGCCAGTTCTGGCCGGGCATCTATCAGGGTGCAATAGATGCGGGGTTGGGTCAACTCACAGAAGACGGCGCAGACACAACCTTATTCTGGAACAATTCGTTTTATGAACAATTTTGTCCAATGATGTATCCCGAAGACACCTGCGGAGATGGATATATGCATCTCGACGAAAAACAGCAGATCGAATTACGGCGCGCACTGGTGGCTAGTGTCAACGCCATGTGTGAAGATTGTCCGCTGGGGCTAAATCTCGCACAGGCTGATTTTTCGGTGGTCGTCTTCGCGCACACCATGACCGCCAACTGTGAACAAGCTGGACAGGTCATTTATAACTACACGGGTGAAGCGCCCGGGGATGTTGCTTCGTATGAAGATTTATGGAAATTTACGCTGGTTAATTACAATGCGGGCGGGGGCTGTCTTGCAGAAGGAGTTACCCACGCCTTGGGAGAGAGCCTCGACCTAACCTGGGACAATGTCTCGCCGTTCTTTACTGGAGCCTGTTCAGGCGCAATTAATTACGTAAACGATATAAGCAAATAACCCCCGTTATTCAAACACATCAATCTATAAAAACACAAAAAGCGAAGCAGTCTCTGTAAAAGCCGAGACTGCTTCGCTCTTCGTAATAACATCAAATAAATTTTTTACTCGAAAATTCTTCGGTAAAGATCTGATTCCAGCAAACCGTTGGGATCACAGCGTTTCTTTAATTTTCTAAATCTTTCTATTGTTTCTGCGCCATAAAACGCCTGCGCGGTTTCGGCTGTGGTTTCACTGTTCTTTGCGAAATAGAACCTGCCGCCTGCCTGTAAAATGATCTTGTCAAATTCCTGCAACATTGCACCAAGTTTTGCGCGGTTGCCGTTGGTCACTTTGAAGTCCATGGCAAGCGAGAAGCCATCCACTGCATGGGTCAGCAGGAATTTATCGGGGCGGTGACGTTTGGTCACGCCAAGATAGGAGGGCAAGCCATTCTTGTTCGAGAGAGTGAGTATTTCTGTCCATGCGGCTTCGGCGGTTTCTTTCGGAACAAAGGATTGATATTGGATCAATCCGCCGCGCCCGTAGGATAATTCCCAATCGGGGACATAATCAAGCAAAAAGTGGAACGCCGCATGAGGCTGACGGAAAGTATGCTTGGGCAATGACGCAATATATTTAGCCGTGTTAATTCCCCATGCGCCAAGATTATTCATAAATGGCGCCATGAAATAATGCAACAGGGATTTGGGGAACACGCCAAAAATAAGCGGCGGCAAAATCTGATTCGAGACTTTCATCGTCTCTTGCGGATTCGGGTCTTCGCCTTCGTTCAAATAACGTGTCGCGTGGATTTGTCCGCGCCCGAGCGACTTGCCGCTTGCTGTCCCATCCAACCAGCCGACGATATAGTTATGGTTGGGAGCGCCATCAAGGAGAGCGGTAAGGTGTTCGTGTAAATTTCTCACTGGAAACGCATCGACAGACAAAAGTCCAGAATAGATGCGCTTCGTCTGCATTGTAACGGAGGTGAAAATTCCGAGCATTCCAAGTCCGCTGATCATGGCGTAAAACAGATCGCCATTCTTTTTGGGAGAACAGGTGATCTCTGCGCCTGTGGGCAAAATTGCGTTGAACTCAACGACATGTTCGCCGATGGGTCCCATTCTAAAATTATTTTTTCCGTGAATATTTGCGGCAAGACAGCCGCCCAAAGTGGTCGTCATGGTGCCAGAGACGACTGGCGGCCACCAGCCAGCGGGTTCCACTTTTTGCCAGACCTGCTCAAGTGTGGTGCCAGGCTGCGCAGTAATCAGTCCTGTGGCGGGGTCCCATTCTGTAATGGCGTTCATGCCACGCATATCCAGCATAATGCCGCCGCCGATCAGCGCGGCGTCGTTGTAGCTGCGCCCTGCTCCGCGTGCGGTAACAGCAAGTCCTGATTTCTTGGCAAGGCTGAACGCCTCGTTAATTTCATCAATTGAAGTGGGTTTAATAAGATAGGATGGCGCACTCAGCGAGTGTCCAAAGTTTTCGAGTTGAGTAAAGTTTTTTTGCATGGGATGAATGTGGGGAATAGATGGCGGAGATATGCCGTCGTCTATTATCAATTACCTAAAATGACATACGGCGGAAAATCACCGAGGGCACATGTTGAATAATAAGCATGATCCAACGCCAGATGGGAGCCGTGTAAATTACCTGCTTGCGTTTACGCATGGCTTTATAAATATCATCCGCCGCCTGTTCGGGAGAGATGATAAAGGGCGTGCTGCCTTGCGCCGCCTTAACCATTTCAGTATTTACAAAACCTGGCTTTACCGTCAACACGTTCACGCCGTGACGTGTAAGCCGGTTACGAAGCGCTTCAAGATAGGTGGTTAGCGCCGCCTTGGATGTGTTGTAACCAGGGTTGCCGACCCGTCCACGATCCCCGGCTACAGAAGAGATGCCAACGATCTGTCCCGCCTTTGCATTTTGGAACATTTCAGCCACTGGGCTGAGCCAAGCCATCGCGCCGATCAAATTGACTTCGATCATCTTGCGGTCGCCTTCGAAATTGTAGCTGGTCAAGCCGGGGGGAAAGTTTACGCCTGCCATAAAAACAAGCAGATCAAGCCCGCCGAGGTCTGCAATGATCTTGCGGAGCAGGTCTGGAACTTCATCATAATTTGCCACATCATGCACGTATGGAAATACGCAGGCATCTTTTTCGGCAGAATTGATCTCTGCGCACAATGTATTAAGCTTATCTTTTCTACGGGCGACCAATGCAATTGTGTAGCCTTCTTTTGCCAGTTTGCGGGCAAGAGCGGCGCCAATGCCGTCAGATGCGCCAATGATTATGCCCCGCCGGCGTGGATTCAATGGTGTTGCTTGAATAGGTTTGGGTGAGTTAGACACAAGAGTCCTCATATTAAAACAGGATAAATATTATTCTAACACAATCCAATTGAGGACAAAAAAGGCGGAAAAATGCAGATTTATTAACAAATAAAGGAAGTGCGAGTAAAATACATATTGTCATATTTCCCCCGTCGCGATTCGGCGGGTACCTTAACCCCAAGGAG
Source organism: Candidatus Brevifilum fermentans (assembly GCA_945877125.1). Taxonomy (GTDB): domain Bacteria; phylum Chloroflexota; class Anaerolineae; order Anaerolineales; family Villigracilaceae; genus Villigracilis. The sequence goes on from CAMCQT010000003.1 coordinate 74,497, forward strand.
AATTTTATGTCATACCACACTACTATTTTAGTTGGAAATCTTGGACGAGACCCAGAAATGCGTTACACCCCATCAGGGCAGGCTGTTACCAGTTTTTCAGTTGCCGTCAGTGAAGCCTACACAAGCGCCAATGGTGAAAAAGTAAAGAAGACCATTTGGTTTCGCGTCAGCGCCTGGGGCAAGCAAGCTGAAACTTGTAATCAGTATTTGAAAAAAGGCAGCAAAGTATTAGTTGAAGGACGCATCAGCGCCGACCCAAGCACTGGCGGCCCAAAGATTTTCACAAGACAGGACGGAACCACTGGTTCTTCATTTGAGATTACAGCCACCATCGTACGCTTCCTCTCTTCACGCGGAGATAATGAAGGCGGACCCGTCTCAGGCAGTGGCGGCATGGAAATGGCTGAACTTCCTCCTGAAGACGACATTCCATTCTAATCACACAAGCAAGCCCAAGACTTCGGAAGTTCTAAAAACTTCCGAAGTCTTTAGATTTATCTACTCCATCATTTGGACGCCCAATGACCACCCCCCAAATCCCCCCAAAAAACACCGGTCCCATTCTTGAGCTTCCCGCCGATCTTGAGATCGTATATGCCAACCTCGCGCGCATTGCTCACTCCCCTGCCGACATCGTCATAGATTTTGCCCACCTCCTGCCCGGCGAGCCGCGAGCCAAGATCCGCTCGCGCGTGGTGATGACCCCGCTCAGCGCAAAACTATTGGTAAAAGCCCTCACCGAAAACATTGCACGCTACGAAACCGCCTTCGGAGAGATCAACCTGCCCACCAATTCAACACTGGCTGATAATCTTTTCCGCCCATTTCAACAGCCGCCTGAACCGCCCAAAGAACCCTAGGTCAACATGCATAAACTCGAACAGATCACAGACCGCATACGCAAAACTTTTGACGCCCGCACTTCTGCCCGCGACCATGCTCTCGCGCAGGCGCGCCAACTCACCCGCGCCTGTTCGCTCGCCATCCGCGCTGTGCATCGTGACGAAGCCGATGTGATGAACGCGCACTTGCAGGAAGCCCGTCAACTGGCCGATACCCTGCGCGACTCTTTGGCAGCCTACCCCGATCTTTTTTACGCCGGATACACACAGGATGCGTTAAAGGAATTTGTGGAAGCGAATGTCACCTGCGCCTTAATTCGGAATGAACCGCTTCAGACTCCCGAAGAGTTGGTCGTTGAACCCTCAACATATCTCAACGGGTTGGCAGAAGTCGTCGGCGAATTACGCCGCCGCAGCCTGGACATCCTTCGTCATGGCTACTCTCCCGAAGTTGAACGCCTGCTCGGCATCATGGATGAGATATTCTCCATCATGGTCACCATGGATTATCCCGATGCCATTACCAACGGCTTGCGCCGTCAGACAGACCTGGCACGCGGCATCATCGAAAAGACACGCGGAGATATCACCTTTAGCCTGCGCGGCGAGCACCTCACCCAAGCCATCAGCCAGTTGAGTGCTCAGTTAAACAGTGACCCGCTAAACGGTCAGAAAAGAAGCGAGTGAATTAAGTATGGCAAAAGGTGGCCGTCGTTATCCGCTTGTCGTCTACACCCACATGATTAATCGCTGGTGGCCCGCAATCTTCACGTTGGGACTTGCCTTACTTGCATTATCCTGGGCTATTCGCAGTTGGGGGTTTGAAGATTGGCGCTGGCTCACGTTCACCAGTATCGGCGGGTTGAATATTTTTCTTGGCATTTTATTATTACTCACGCGCAAGAGCGCATATGTGCAGCCATTCAGCGACCATCTTAAATTGGCGACACCGTTTTTACGCCTCAACATTTCATATAAAAGATTTCGGCGCGCGTCGTCTGCAAACATGGGCGCATTGTTTCCACCGCAAAGCGTTTCAAACTGGCGAGCTGAGATCATTCAGCCGCTCGCAAAAATGACCGCGCTCGTAATTGAACTGAACGGTTATCCGATGCCTCAATCTACTTTACGATTATTTCTATCGCCACTTTTTTTCAAAGATAAGTCCCCGCATTTTGTGATCCTTGTTAACGATTGGATGAAGTTGAGCAACGAATTGGAAAGCATGCGCTCAGGCTCAGAACCTTCTGCTCCGCAACAAAAGCGCGATAACTCAATTCTTTCCCGCCTGCCAAACAAAAACAAATGAATATTTATTTTGCCTGTTCTATTACCGGCGGACGTGAATTTGAAGCCGCTTATCAGGAAATTGTAGCCGCGCTCACAGCAGAGGGTCACGAGATTCCCACATCGCATTTGGTGCAATCAGATGTGATGGAAAACGAACATGAACTCTCGCCGCAAGACGTTTATGAACGCGACGTAAATTGGATCAAAAAATGCGATGTGCTCATCGCCGAAGTCAGCGTGCCTTCACACGGGGTGGGTTATGAAATTGGCGCCGCCTTGAATATCGGAAAGCCCGTATTGTGCATTTATCAAAAAGAACGCAAAGTGTCAAAGATGATTACGGGCAATTCAGACCCCATGCTCAGCATACAGGCGTATGCAAACGTAGAAGAAGCAATTTCACAAGTGCGTATTTTTCTCGGCAACCTATAAAACGTTTGTGAATATAATCACAACTATTTCGTGACATTTATCGGTAGTTAGAACAACAGAAGTGGGCTATTATGAAAGCGGAGACAAAATTGATACCTCCGCAATACTCCTCCTGTCTCCTCCTTTGGCGAAAGCCGCCGCCGTTTTTTCTTCACGGCGGCGGCATGTTTTAAGAAATTATCTATTTTGTCGTGCAGTTATTTTTTTTCTAGTCTTGTGTGGGGAGAAGTACCGTAAAAGAAGAACCCTTCCCAATGGTTGATTCGACCCAGACGCGTCCCTGGTGGCTTTCGACAATGGATTTGACGATGGCCAACCCCAAGCCCGAGCCTTCTGCGTGTTCTGGAGCATTTGTGGCGCGGAAAAATTTCTCGAATACCCGTCCCTGCTCATCCTGTGGAATGCCCGGTCCTGTATCCTCAATTTTAAGAACGATCTGACAATCTTGCATAGACATACTTATGCGCACACTGCCATTAGCTGGAGTATATTTAATGGCGTTGCCTACAAGGTTATCAAGCATCTGACGAATGCGAATTGGATTCGCGCGTAATCCCTTGAGGTCTTTGGCAATATCAATACTAAGTTTTATATTCTTTTTCTTTGCCTGGGCATCAAACATATCCAATGAATATTTTAATACGTTCTCAAGTTGAACAAGTTCACGGCGCGTATCAAACCCTGCGTCAAGGCGTCCCAAGTCCAGCAGATCATTGACCAATGTAGTAATGTGATGAATACTGCCCTGTAACCGGTGTAAAAAATCCTGTTGATTAGAGTTAAGCGGGCCGGTGCGCTCGACTAATTCTGTGTAACCAAGAATTGCAGTCAAAGGAGAGCGTAAGTCATGCGAAACCGTATGGATAAAATCGCTTTTCAAACGATCGAGTTCTTTGAGGTAGGAAATATCCTGCATGGTTACAGCCGCGCCAATTTGGGGAATGGGCGTGTATTGTGCATTGAACACGCGTCCATCATCAAAATTGATCTCATGATATTTCAACGGGCCTTCACTCGCGCGAACCAACAGGGCTCGTAAATCAGCATTTGAGATCACATCAATAAGCGCCCTACCAACGATCTCTTTACTGCCCAAGTTGAAAATATCCCGCACAGCGCGGTTGACCAGCATGATGTTTTTATTCTTGTCCATCACGATCACGCCGTCCTGAATATTGGCGATGACTGCTTCCAATTTGTGACGTTCCGCCTCCGAAAAATCGGCTTTTTCGGCAAGTGAGGAGGTTGTGCGTTTTACTTCACGACGCAGCCAATCTCCCAATTTTCTAGCTCGCGCAAGGCTTCTTTGAACCTCGTCAACGATATTAGATATGGTTAGTGGCGGATAAAGATAACCGCTCAGTCCCATCTTGAGCACAGACTTGGCAAGACCGGTTGTGTCCTTATCTGCGTATAAAATGATCGGTAAAGTGGGAAAACGCTCCAGCATATCCGTTGAAATAGAAAAGCCATCCTGCTCTGCAAACTTCTCGCCGATGATGAGCAATGCCGGAATAGCTTCCTGCGCAGACTTATCCAATCCCAAGCGATCATGTGCAACTGCCACACTAAACCCTGCCGCATATAAGGCGCGTTCCATTAAATCCAAGATTGGAGATGGGTTTAATGCCAGTAAGATTAAATCCTGTTTCGCCATACGTTCAATTTTATCGATTTTGATTATTATGTGGGAATAATGGTTTTTTCAGAAGAACGCGCAAGGCGTTGCAATGCAACTTGCACTGATTGAAGCGCCTGCCGTTGCTCAGGGTTAAGCGTGCCGGGCATCTCTGTCAATACAAAATTGAGCGGATAACTAGCCACCTGTACTTCATTGCGAATCGAAGCGCGCACTGATTCAAGCGTGGCATGGCGATATTTTTCTCCGGTACGCGCATTTTCAGCGGTTTTTTCCAAAGCGTGGAACAACCGCGCATTTACCAATGAAATGGATGCGAAATCTGCCATGGCTTCAAGCAGGTTTTGCGCGTCACGAGTGATTTCAACGTTGGACTTCCGCACAACGATCAATAACCCAATCACCTCGCTTTGGATTTTGATCGGAATTACGCCAATTGATTTGCCCAAAGCGGATACTTTTAGTTTTTGCAATGGCAAACCGCTCATGACCAGGCTCTCACCCGAAAGCGCCACAAGCGAGCTGATGCCATCATCCATTGGCTGATTCATTTTCTTCGCCCAAGATTCGGGCAAATTACGCTGCGCGCGCAATAAATAGGATTTACTGCGATCATCGCGCAGCAATAGCCAGCAAATATTTGCCTCAGCTACCTGCAGCGCGCTTTCAAGAATCATATCAAAGAGCACACGCTGATCTGTGACTGAAACCACTGCCTTGGCAACGGAAAGGATCGTGTTTAGATCGCGTAATTTATGTTGTAACTCATCATTCGTGGCTTTTAATTGTCGATCAAGTTTTTGGCGTTCACGTGATTCCTGGGTTTGGCGCAAGGCGCGCTCAACAACAGAAACCACTTCGGCATCTCGCACGGGCCAAAAGATGACATCTGATGCACCAAGACGGAAGGCTTGAATGGCGTCTGTTTCCTGCCCTTTTTCAGCGATCACGATCACAGGAGATTTAACGCCCTGAGAGCTTAACGCGGCAAGCATGTCTTTTCCGCTCAAGCCTGGAAAAAAATTTAGATTGGCGAGAATCAAGCTGGGGGTAGTCTGAATCGCAAATTTGATCGCCGAAGCCGCATCACCCAGCACCGTCACCTGGTATCCAAGCGGCTGCAATGACTGTCTTCCGATCAAATCGGCAATATCTGGATCGCTTTCAACAATGAGAATTTGTTCCCCGGGTGCCATAATTTTTCCTTTCGCCGATTCTATCACCTTTTCGAGTACAATCCCTTTCATGGAATTTACAGAATTTAACATCGCGATCATCATTCCGGCATACAATGTTGAGCGCGATATTCAATCTGTGCTGAGTGGATTGCCAGCCTACATAAGGCATATTATCGTCGTGGACGATGCTTCGCCCGATCCAAGCGCGGAACTGGTGGCTGCGGTGGCAAAAAAAGATGGGCGCATCACCCTGATCCGCCACACGGAAAACCAGGGTGTAGGCGGGGCAATGATTTCCGGCTTTCAGAAGGCGCTCGAACTTGGCGCGCAAGTCGTCGTAAAACTCGACGGCGACGGGCAAATGGACCCAACTCACATCCCCGCGCTGATTACGCCGCTAATTCAAGGCAAAGCCGATTACGTCAAAGGCAACCGTTTTCGTGATTTTCAGTCGCTGCAACAAATGCCCTTCGTGCGCCGCCTGGGGAATCTGGGGTTAAGTTTCCTGACCAAAGCCGCAACCGGATATTGGAGCATTTTTGACCCCACAAATGGTTTTTTTGCCATTCGCGCCGAAATCCTCGCACAATTGCCGCTCGGCAAAATTGACCATCGCTATTTCTTCGAGACCTCGATGCTCGCAAATTTATACCTGCTTGACGCATTGGTCATGGATACGCCCATCCCTGCGCGCTATGGAAATGAGACCTCAAATCTTTCCGTTCGACGCACATTGTTTGAATTCCCGTTTAAATTATTCGTCACCTTTTTTAGGCGCATCTTGTTGAAATATTATCTTTATGATTTCTCAATGATGTCTTTGTATTTGATCGTGGGCATTCCCCTTTTATTATTCGGCGGCATCTTTGGCGGCATCAAGTGGATCGAATACGCGAGCCAAAGCATCCCCGCGCCCACTGGCACGGTGATGCTTCCCACTCTTTCTGTTATTTTGGGGATTCAAATTCTTTTATCAGCAATCGAAATTGACATGAACTCCACACCACGCAAGGCACTTTCAAACCCACTATGAAAACAACTGACTTCAATTCCTACAAAATACGTTATCGAAACGCCATTCGGCAAGTACTCGCGCAGGCAGAATTTGGACGATTGGACGAAGCTGCCTTTCCCGCATATTCACATCGCAACCCCGTTATCAACTGGCTCTTCTGGCAGCGCCTTCGCAAAGTGATGGATCATATCCAACGCCCAACGCCTTACGAGCGCATCCTTGATTTCGGGTGCGGCAGCGGCGTAATGCTTCCCTATCTTTCGCAGATCAGCTCACAGGTCACAGCCATGGACGTTGACCTGCTTCCACTTGAAAGTGTGCAGGCGTATATTCCGCTGGCTTTAAATGTGGAAGTAAAAGATGCTTCCAAAAGTCAGGTCAGCGATCTGCCTGTGAATTCTTTTGATCTCATCATTGCGCTGGATGTGCTTGAGCACGTCAAAGACCTGCCGCGCACATTGAACGACTTGCTTGCACTTCTAAAACAAAGCGGGCAGTTAATCGTCTCAGGTCCCACGGAAAATATTCTTTATCGCATAGGTCGCAAAGTGGCGGGGCCTGAATATTCTGGCGCATATCACGAGCGCGGCATTGCAGAGATCAAAACCGAACTCATACCCATCGCGCACATTGAACCCATTGCCACATTGTATTGGCCGGTACCGCTCTTTGAAATATTTACAGCCAAAAAGCCGTAAACGATTTTCATTGGGGGATGTATACTTAACCCAAGATGGATTTTCAACCTTACATCCCCGGATTAAAACCCGCTGACCCGGGACCACTTTCTCGATTTTTACCCGCTCTCGAAGAGGGGGTGATCTCAGCCTGGCTCTCGCAACTTAACCTCGCTGGGAGTTGGTTGCTCGACCCCTTTGGATTCTCTCCGCGGTTGGTTTTGGAAGCCGCGCGCAGCGGATATCGCGTGCTGGTGACGGCCAACAATCCCGTCACACGTTTTCTGCTGGAGATGTTCGCCAATCCACCCGCCCAAGCTGAGTTCACAGCCGCGCTCGCAGACTTGGGCGCAGTCAAAAAAGGGGACGAAAGACTGGCGGGGCATCTGCAATCTCTGTACCTCACTTCATGCGAAAAATGCAATCAGCAAATTTACGCCCAAGCCTTTTTATGGCGCAAAGGTGATGCCGCGCCCTACGCACGCATTTACGAATGTAAACATTGCGGCGATGCCGGCGAGCGTGCGGTTACAGATGAAGATATTGAACGCGCCAGGAAGATCGCAGAAACGGATTCGCTTCACCGTTCACGCGCTTTTGAAAAAGTTGTAGCATTGCATGATGAAGATCGAGTGTACGCCGAAGAAGCCATTCACCATTATTTACCGCGTCCGTTGTACGTGCTGACAACCATCATCAACCGGCTTGATAGTTTGAATTTATCAGCAGAAAGAAAACGTGCGCTGACCGCACTGGTCTTGCTTGCATGTGACGCTGGCAATACACTTTGGGGGCATCCAGCAGAGCGTCCGCGGCCGAAGCAGTTGAGCACGCCGAGTCAGTTCCGCGAGCACAATGTGTGGATGATGCTCGAGCGTGGATTAAGCCTTTGGACAGAGACAGGCTCAACGGTGCCGTGCGAGGCGTGGCCGACAAAAATTCCAGAAAGCGGCGGCATCTTAATCTACGAAGGGCGTTTGAAAGACCTCGCGCGCGTTGTCAAAAAAGAAATTCCGATTGCGGCGGTGATCGGTTCGGTGCCACGCCCCAACCAGGCTTTTTGGACTCTCTCGGCGCTGTGGGCAGGCTGGCTGTGGGGCAAAGATGCCGTGGAGCCGTACAAAGTTGCGCTGCGCCGCCGCCGATATGATTGGGCGTGGAATGCAACGGCCTTACATTCGGCGTTCGATCACTTGAGTGACCTGTTGCCCGAAGGCGTGCCATTTTTTGCCCTGCTGCCCGAACCTGAGCCAGCCTTTCTCACATCCGCTTTTACGGCGGCAAGCGCGGCAAAGTTTTCGTTGCAGAGTGTGGCATTGCGAACTGAGCACGACCCTCTGCAAGTCGTTTGGAAGAATGAGCAAAAACAAAAATTAAAACCTGCGGGTGCAGATATTTTACAAAATGCAATTCAAGAATATCTCGTGGCGCGCGGTGAACCCGCTCACTATTTACATGTGCATACAGCCGGGTTGATCGCTTTAGCCGAAGCGGGCACGCTCAAAAAACCTGAGCAGGGATTTGACGAGTCCTTACGAAAGACCAGTGCGTTATTTGAATCAGCATTGAAAAACGATAAAAGATTTATTCATTATTCCACAGGCGAAGGGGTGGATACTGGCATGTGGGGTTTGAGTCTTGATACTCGACCATCAGGCACAGAATCACTTTCAGACCGCGTGGAAATGGCGGTTGTGAATTATTTGCAGAAGAATCAGACCGTGATCTACCTTGAAATAGAAGCGGATTTGTATCCGCGCTTCACGGGGTTGCTCACGCCGTCGAAGGGCTTGATCTATGCCATTTTGAATTCGTATGCCGAAAGAGAAGCGGGGCAGTGGAAACTGCGCACAGAAGACGTTGCATCGGCGCGGCGTGCCGAGTTGAATAATATTTATATATTGATCGAAAAAATTGGGGCAAGACTGGGATACAAAACGCGCAAGCAGGATAAAATTTTATACTGGGAAGAAAACGGAAAAATTGCGCGAATGTTCAAAGTGCTGGCTTCGGCATTGCTCGGGCGTGCATTGCAAGACGCTACGCCGAACACCCTACTCGTTATCCCCGGCGGACGGGCTGCGCTTGCCGCATACAAACAGGAACGCGACCCATCGCTCGCGGCGCAATTAAAAAAGCACAGGCTAGTAAAATATCGCTTGTTGAGAAGTCTGCTTGAGGTTCCGATCTTGACGCGCGAAACATTCGAAGAACAAATCGCCAGCGATCCGGTTGAAAAATCCGCTGGCCAGATGATGATGTTTTAATTCACAGACATACACAAATTAAAAAACATGATAAAAAAACTTCTCTTTACCCTTGCCCTGCTCACCTGCCTGTCATCCTGCGTTTCGGTCGGCGTTGATTCAAATTCGCTGCCCGCCGCACAGCCTGATTTTGTAACGTCTACCCTGCCGCCGACAAAACAAGTCTTCGTGCCCGCCACGCTGACTCTCACGCCGGAGATCATCGTCACCCCCACCCTCGCGATCACCGCGCCCCCAAACTGTACCGATGGCGCCGTGCTTATGCGCGACGTGACCATTCAAGATAATACGCAAGTACGGGCAAATGAAAAATTTACAAAGACATGGGAATTCTCAAATACCGGCACCTGCCCGTGGATTAATTACACGCTGATCTTTGCCGCAGGCGATCAGATGGGCGCGCCACTCTCCGCGCCGATAGCGGTTACTGCTTCGAACGAGAAAGTGCAAGTCTCTGTGGAGTTGACCGCCCCCCCAACCAACGGGACATACACCGGCTATTTCACCTTACATAATTCAAACGACAAGATCGTTCCAATTGGGGTTGAGCAAACTTTCTGGGTCAAGATCGTTGTTGGCGGCAGCGCCCCTGTTGCAGCAACCACGGTTTCGGGAACAAACCCCACGCAAGCGGGAAGCGCGACAACCGTTGTAAAAAGTTCCAACTGCAACTACAGCCAGAACACCGGGTACGTGAACCAGATCGCATCCTTAATTAATGCAGAACGCGCCAACGCTGGCTTGCCTGCATTGACGGTCAACTCGCAACTCGCGGCCTCTGCCCAAGGTCACGCCGCAGATATGGCTTGCAATAATTTAATCAGCCACACAGGTTCAGACGGTTCATCCTCTTATTCGCGTGTGCTGGCTGCCGGATATTCAGGTTCGTTTTCAGAGGAAATCATCTACGGCGGCGGAGGTCCGCAGGCGGCGATGAGTTGGTGGATGAGCGACCAAATCCACCGCGATGCGATCTTGAAGGCAAGAACCACCGAGATAGGCGTTGGATATGCTTATTATTCAAATGGCGCGTACGGGGATTATATTGCCGTGGATTTGGGTAGCCCGTAGGGGCGGGTCGTGACCCGTTAATTCTCAACCACCTTAATGGTGCTGATATCCACTTCATTGCCGTCTGCCACCGTATGATAATAACAAGTTGGCTTATCAACCGGACACCAAATGCTCCAGCCATCATAAAGTTTAAGCGTTTTGCCGTCCAGGTCATTAACATAAACTTGAAGGTTGTCACCCAAGCGGTTTGCAATGCCTACTTCACTGCCATGCGGGCTGAAATACAAACCGTTGACCGGCTGACTCCAATCAGCGGGATTCAAACCAATATCGGTAAAGTTGTACGGACTCCATGTGCGCGGCCAACGCCCATACTTTTGGTAATAAGCCAAAATGCGCGATTGAAAATCAGCAAGTATTTGATCGGTGGTGGGGGGATCACTGCCCTCTTCGGCTGCTGGACTGAAGCTGGACGCAGTGTTGAACAGCGCTTTTATCTGCGGCGCAAGGAATGTCAGTGCAACGATGGCGGCAATCGCAACCAGTGAAATGAGCAACGCATATTCAATTTTAGATTGTCCGTTTTCAGCGGGAATTTTCATTTTTTCTCTATTCATGGAATGGCGATTATTCCAAGTTCAACAGCCTGACCTGAAATAATTTCTACGAGTTGACTGAGGGATGAACCACCCGAAGTTTCGATAACCAGTTCATGCTCACCGGGCGGCAATTCAGCGAAGAAGAAACAGCCATCAGCGGAGACCAAAGCTGGGGTTGTTTCCACCTGCGCGGTTCCTGTAACAGGTCCGCCTGCCGCGTTGACTACGCATCCAGCCAGTCCGCCAGGCTCACCTGAAAAAATTCCTAACACATACAAAGATAAAGCCAAAACGATCACAAGCAGGGTGCCGGTGACTGAATATAAAATACGTTCATTTTTCACAAGCAACTCGTGCAAAGTTTGCCGTGATTTGATTCCGCCATCTCCAAATTCGGGGTTATGTTCAAAAGCCATACGTTACCTCAATTGCAGGGGCAGGTCGTGACCTGCCCCTGCAATCATAATTTACACAACTTTCTTGCGCAGTATCCTGTTCCAATCCAACATCGTTTTCAAATGTTCGAGCGGCACTTGACCCTCGGGAACAAAGCCGACGAATGAGCGGTTGTACGTGTCTTCGGGGCCGTCGGAGAGATGCCACGCCAGCGGCATTTTGAAAACGCCAACCGCAGACGTGCCTTTGTCGCCGTCGGGCAGGGCGGTTTCGTAGGTGATGACCGTCATGCCGTCAACGGTTTCGGCGACCTCGGCAACTGTCGCTTCGTGAATCCAGCGCAGCCATTGTTTTTGTTCAGTCTTTGCTTTTGTCTGCGGGTCAATGAGCGTGCGCGTGCGGGTGGTGACATCGCTTGCCAGATATTTCCAGGGAGTGATCGTCGTGGATTTGGCATCCGCTTTTTTCTTTTCAGCAGGCACATCGGGCAGCAACCCCACGCCGGATTTTGTTTTGACAGCTTTCGCAACCTGCCAGGCATCGGGCTGCTTGTCTACAAATCTCAGCCAAAAGATGCTTGCGCCTTGAACGTAATCTTTTTCGGAGGTGGGCTTGGTATAAAACGGACGGATTTCTCCGGGTAATTTATTTTCGGCTTCGTGGGTGGAGTACCACTTGGGTTTTGGAGTCAAACCGCCGGGGGGTAAATTTCCGCGGATGTGCTGGCAGTGTTCGGCGGTTTCGTTGCAGACGGCGCGGCTGACGATCAACTCGTGCGTGCGTCCGTGTTCGTCGCGCCAGGCAGATGAGTCGTAATTTTCCCAGGCATCCATCACCGTGCGGAGTTCCATGGCGGTCTGTGAGTTGCGTTCGGCTTCCTCTTCGGGGGTGAGTTTTTCCCAGTTGAGATCGGTGACTTGGTTGACGCGCAGCGGCGTGAGTTTGACGATCTCTTTCCACGCCCACTTGGGGAAGGTGGCTTTCATGGCTTCCAGTTTTTTGAGCGCGTCTTCGGTGGAAAGCGAGCGGATGTCGTAATTGGCTTCTTCGGCAAGCAATGCAGTAATGCCGGCGCGGCGGGTTTTGGGTCCGTTGGCTTTGACGCTGAGCATGTGCATGGCGACTTTGTCTTTCCACTCTTTTTCAGTGGCGCGAGCCAGTCCGGGG